>CAYMJZ010000020.1:0-5428 GCA_964391445.1 Candidatus Woesearchaeota archaeon | reverse complement strand
CTAACATCTTACTTAATAATTCTCCTGTCTGCTTAGAAATATTGCTACCATTGACATAAATTTTATTCACATCAATTCGTTCAGATAAAATTTTTCTAGCTAATGATTTAATCTGCAGCACACCATTACTTGTTAAGTTGTTGGAATCATTTTCACCAGGTTGAATAAGATAAATTTTCACGGGCAAGAAAAAAACAAAATGGCTTTTTAAGCATTATTCAACATAAATTGCAGGTTTTCCAGGTTTACTCTTACTTGCCTTACCAGAAGGATCATATTTTTTACCGTCATTTACAGCAAAAACTGAAACATCTATTCCAAGCCTCTTAGATAATACTTCTTTATCAAAATTCCTTACTTCTGAAGGAATTGCATAAATGTAAACATGTTTAGCATCTTTTCTATCTTTTTCTTTAACAATTCTCAAGACATTCTGAATATCGGAAACAGTCTTCTCAAAACTCTCCTCTATTTTATCAAGATCATCATTTATTTTCTTTGTATCTGCAACAGGCCATTCAGAAAGTGAAATAAAAGTCTTATATCCCAAAATAGAATGCCACAATTCTTCCGTAATATGTGGTGCAAATGGTGCAAGCAATTGTAAATATGTAGCAAAGTCAGACTTATCTATTTCTTCTTCAAAACTATCAAATAAAGCTCTAAGCTTAATAACTGCCATATTATAACTTAAATTCTTTATATCTTCAGTAATTCCAATTACTGCTTTATTAATTTTATGCTGAATTCTAGGAGTGGATTTACCAAATTTAACTTCATTGGCATAATTCCAAATTTTACTTACAAATTTATACATTGATTCTATTCCGGTTGAACTCCATGACGAATCTTTATCAGGAGAAGCAACACTCATCAAAAATAAACGCAAAGTATCTGCCCCATACTTGCTACTCATATCAAGAGGATCTATTACATTTCCCCTAGATTTAGACATAACAAATCCATCTTCTCCATGAAGCATTCCTTGATTGAACAATCTTTTAAATGGTTCATCAAAATTCACATATCCTAAGTCACGTAATGCTTTAGTAAAAAATCTTGCATAAATCAAATGCATACAAGCATGTTCGGCTCCGCCAGTGTAAAAATCGACAGGCATCCAATAATTAACACAATCAAGACTCAAAGGCATCTTTTTATTAGCAGGATCTGTAAATCTCATATAATACCAACTTGAATCCATAAAAGTATCCATTGTATCTGTTTCGCGTCTTGCTTTCTTAGAACAATTAGGACATTTAACATTAACAAATTTTTCATTTGTAATCAAAGGATTGCCTTTACCAAACTCAACTTTTTCAGGAAGTAAAACAGGCAAATCTTTTTCAGGAATAGGAACAATTCCACAATCATCGCAATAAACTACAGGAATAGGAGTCCCCCAATATCTCTGTCTGGAGATTAACCAATCGCGCAACTTGTAATTTACAAGAGCTTTTCCAAGTTTTTTCTCTTTCAAAACTATTTGAATATGTTTAATAGCCTCTTCACTAGTTAATCCATTAAAGTCTCCTGAATTAATCAAAACACCATAATCTTCAAACGCCTTGTTTTTATCAACATGTTCTCCTTTTGTATATTTAATCACAACATGCATAGGAATATCATATTTCTTAGCAAATGCAAAATCTCTTGCATCATGAGCCGGTACAGCCATAACTATTCCAGAACCATAATCTGCTACAACAAAGTTTCCAGTCCAAATAGGGATCTTCTTTCCAGTTAATGGATGAGTAGCATAACTTCCAGTAAATACTCCTTCCTTCTCCATTTTATCCATATCTTCTTGTTTAGTACTCTTCACTTTTTTCAAAAAAGCATCAACATGTTTTTTCTGTTCCTTACTAACAAGCTCATTCAAGCGAGAATGCTGTGCGCTAATAACTAAAAAGGTTACTCCAAATAAAGTATCCACTCTAGTTGTAAAAACAGGCCATTTTTCTCCATTTATTTCAAACAAGATTTCCGTGCCTTCACTCTTACCAATCCAATTTTTCTGCATCGATTTAATTCTTTCAGGCCAATCCAAACCATCAACGTCTCTAAGTAATTCTTCAGCATATTTGGTCGTCCTAACAAACCATTGTTCTAAATTCTTAACAATTACATCTGTATCTTTATGCCTCCAACATTTACCATCATGAACTTGTTCGTTAGCCAAAACAGTATCGCATTTACTACACCAATTTACTGAAGAATTTTTTCTATAAACAAGCCCCTTCTTCAAAAATTCTAAAAAGAAATACTGATTCCACTTGTAATATTCTTCATCATGACTCTGTATCTTGCGAGACCAATCATAACCTAATCCTAAAGCTTTCTGTTGTTCAATAAATCTCTTTATAGCAGCATCGGTATATTTTCTAGGGCGGGTGCCTTCTTTAATAGCAGCATTTTCAGCAGGTAACCCAAAACTATCAAATCCCATGGGGTGAAGAACAGATTTACAGTTCATCCTCATAAACCTAGCAAGAATATCTCCTATAGCATAGTTGAATGCGTGTCCCATATGCAACCCATGAGCAGAAGGATAAGGATACATTTCAAGAGCATAATATTTCTCTTTCTTACTATCTTCTTTTGCCTCAAAAACTCCTGCTTTCTCCCACTCTTTCTGCCACTTTTTATCAATCGATCTAAAATTAACTAATTTCATATAAATCCGTATAAAACCTCAGATTTAAAACTTACTAAAACTATTAAGAACTATGAAAAATGGGTTCTTACTGTCTGTTCCTGTAAGAGAAGTAATGGATAAAACATTCCTCACCGTGAGAAAAAATCAAAGAGTCTCAGAAATATATGATTTACTAAGAAAGAAATCTAACCTATATGAAGTTATGGACTACATATATGTAATAGAAGGAGATAAAAAACTAATAGGGGTTTTTTCTATAAAAGATATATTTAGGTTCCATGCAAAAACGCCTATAGAAGCATTCATGGAAAAAAAAGTCATAACTGCTTCAGCAAAAACTGAAACTGAAAGAGTAGCTCATATTGCATTAAAACATGGAATAAAAGCAGTACCAATTACAGAAAATGATCGAATAATAGGAGTAGTCTCAAGTAAGAACTTAATAAAAATACTAAATCAGTCTTCTACAAAAGACAGTTTCCATTTTGCAGGTATCCATAAGTCTCATTTAGAATACGAAAGTACAATGCATGTACCAATAATGGATTCCGTCATTCATAGAGTCCCTTGGATTATAAGCGGGCTTATAGGAATACTTGCTGCAGCTGCATTTATTGGATTATTTGAAAACACTCTAAAAAACAACTTAATCTTAGCATTCTTTATTCCAGTAATAGTCTATGTCTGTGGTGCTCTATGTACTCAAATAGAAACGCTCCTTGTAAGAGATCTTGCAGTAATGGGCAAGGAAATGAAAATAGGAAGTTACATGTTCAAACAAGGGATAGTTAGCATAATAATGGCCTTAATGATTAGTGCCATTCTATTTCTCACGATTACTTCATTTTGGCAAGAAAGAGTTATAGCTTCAGTGATAAGTATAGCTGCATTCCTATCTTTGACTCTAACGACATTCACATCATTTACAATTATCTTAATTATAAAAAAGCTAGGAGGAGATCCTGCTCTTGGAGGAGGTCCTTTTGGAACCGTAATCTCAGATTGCTTAGCTATTATAGTCTATTTAGTGGTCGCAAAAACCCTTCTCTAAATAGCCTTAAATAATAAAAAAGCCCAATAAATAAATGATAACAGCACACATCACAAGCGAGAAAATACACTCAACCTCAAGCGATGCATTTTCTTTGTATGAAAAATCAAGATTTGGAGAAAAAATAAAAGACAAGATAGAGTATTCTTGGATTGAAGCTCTTTTCCTTGCAAGTAAGAATAGATTAACATTAAACTACAAAAATAAAGAAATATCCTTTGATAAAGCAATTCAATTAGCTAAAAAAAGGGATAAGAGAATAGAAACAAAATTAACTCTTTTTGAAGATCTTAGAAACAAAGGGTATATTGTAAAAACTGCCCTTAAATTTGGAGCAGATTTCAGAATATACAAGAAAGGAACAAATCCGGGACAAGACCATTCATTGTGGTTGGCATATGCAGTTAGAGAGTCAGAACCTCATACATGGCACGATTTTGCTGCAAAAAATCGTGTTGCACATTCAACAAAGAAAAAACTACTCATAGGCATAATAGATGATGAAAACGATGTCTTGTATTACGAAATCTCATGGTTAAAGCCATAATCAACGGTTTGTTCTCCATAAAAGCCATAAACCTCAGTAATCTTTATAACAACCCTCTATATTCAATGATATGCCGGATATGCAAAAAGTCCTTGCTACAAAAAGCAAGATAATAGAAGTCATTCAACAAAGAGGTCCAGAGTTACCAGTAAGAGTTGCAAGTGTTATAGGTCAAAATAATATATTCACTGCAGCGTTTATGTCTGAATTAGTCGGAGAACAAAAGCTAAAATTAAGCTCTATGAGGGTTGGTGGAAGCCCATTATATTACATTGCAGGTCAAGAGGAGCAATTGCAGAAATTTACAGAGTATCTGAATCATAAAGAAAAAGAAGCTTTCAAGCTAATAAAAGAAAAAGAGATATTAGAAGATAGCCAACAAGAACCAGCAATTCGTGTAGCTCTAAGAAGCATAAAAGATTTTGCATTTCCAATAAAAATAATAGATCAAGGTCAAGAAAAAACATTTTGGAAGATTCACACATTATCAAACGATAAAGCTAAAGAAGTAATTGAAAAAATAATAAATCCATCCAAAAAAGAGGAAAAAATAATTGAAAAAGTACAAGAAGTAATTGAAAAAAAACCTGAAATAGTGAAAGAAGAAAAACAGGAAGTACAAAAAGTTAAGGAAGTAAAAATTAAAGAGATATCCTCAGTATTTCTTGATAAAATAAGAGAAAATTTAAGCAAAAAAGAGTATGAAATAACGAAAGAAATACTGACAAAAAAGAAAGAATTTATCGGGAAAATAAAATTAAAAACAGATTTCGGCCATCAAGAGCTATATCTAGTTGCAAAAGATAAAAAGAAAATTACATTAGAAGACTTAGTATCGACACTTCAAAAAGCTCAAGCAGAAAAGATGCCAGCGCTAATCCTATCTCCTGGTGAAGTAGACAAAAAAGCCCTTGATTACTACAAAGAATGGTCTAATTTAATCAAACATCAAAAGCTATAATCTTGCCCAAAAGCCTTTTAAACCCTAAATAACAAGCTCAATTTCATGGGTAGAATAATACAATTAATGGTTAAAAGAGCTAGCTAGGAGCTTATGAACAAGGAAGGCTCTTTTCAAGAAGATTTCGCCCCAAACAAGATAATTCTCGGAAGCACAATGCCTTCTAAAAAAGTAAGAAACAAGATTGCAGGTTACATTGCAAGATTAAAG
>CAYMJZ010000019.1:0-10453 GCA_964391445.1 Candidatus Woesearchaeota archaeon | reverse complement strand
AATAAGCAAAATGCGGAGGATCCAAAAAGATCAGAAGATAAACTAATTGAATCTTCTAATAAAGATTTGAAAGTAATTGACTCCAAAAAAGGAGTAGAATTGTTATCTATTGCTTCTCAAGTTGGAGTGCCTGAGGAAGAACAGGAAACAGGAACAGACCCGCATGTTTGGGTATCTTCTAAAAATATGATTATAATGGCAAAAAACGTCAGGGATGAGTTAATGAAGATTGACCCAGAAAACAAGGATTATTATCAAAGCAACGCTCAAGAATATATCTCAGAGCTTACTAATCTTGATATGAGGTTTTCAGAAAGTTTATCTAATTGCGATAAAGATACAGTATTAGTTAATCATCAGGCCTATGAGTATATGGCAAAAGACTATGGATTTAAGCAAGTAGCCATTTACGGCATAAGCCCTGAAGCAGAACCTTCCCCTGGAACAATCGCAACTTTAGTTAATGAAGCAAAGAAATATGACATTAAATATGTATTATATGAAAGTCTAGTTGACCCAAGAGTTGCACAGACAATTGCAGATGAAGTTGGCGCTCAAACATTAGTGCTTGATCCTGTTGAGGGAGCAACTAATCCAGGGGATAATTACATTACAATTATGGACCGAAACCTAATTAATCTCAAAATAGCTTTAGAATGTAATTGATACAACATGGCTATAGAATTAGAAGATATAAGTTTCACATATGGAAATAATGTAGTTCTCCATAATGTTTCTTTTAAGATTGAAAATAAAGATTTTGTCGGAATAATTGGCTCAAACGGGTCAGGAAAAACAACACTTCTAAAAATCATGCTTGGCCTGTTAAAACCTTCGAAAGGTACAATAAGAATATTTAATAAAACAGTAGAAGACGCGATTAAAAACAAAGAGATCGGTTATGTTCCTCAAAGATATAATGTAGATAATAATTTTCCAGCTACTGTAAAAGAATTGCTCTCTTTTAATGGAAATAAAAGAGTTACATCTTTACTTGGGATTAATGAACTATTAAATAAGAAATTTTCTGAACTTTCAGGAGGCCAGCAGCAAAAGGTTCTTATTGCGTTATCTTTAAGATCGAATCCTAAAGTGCTTTTCTTAGATGAACCAACAGTTGGTATTGATATGACATCACAGAGAGAATTTTATGATTTTCTAAAAAAATTAAGCACTCAAATGAAAGTTGCAATTGTTCTTGTAAGCCATGATATAGGAGTCATCTCAAAATATGTCAATAAAGTAATTCTAGTCAGCGATAAAATATGTATCATGGGCAAAACTGATGAAGCTAGGTCTATGCTCAAGAAAGCTTATGGGGAGGAATTTGAAGTATTCCATCATCATCATTAAATGGCATTGGAAATTTTACAGTATGGATTCATGCAGAAAGCGCTTATAGCAGGCATACTTATCAGCATAGTCTGTTCTTTAATAGGATTATTTTTAGTATTAAGAAAACTTTCTCTTTTGAGCGATGGGTTAGCCCACACAGCATTTGGAGGACTGGCCATAGGTCTCCTTTTAGGAATAAATCCTATAATTGCAGCACTATTTTTTACAGTTATTTCAGCAGTATTTCTTCAAAAACTAATCAAAAAGACTGAAATATATGGAGATGCAGCTACAGCATTAGTCTTATCTTTTGGACTGGGCATTGCCGTAATTATAATCGGAATAGCAAAAGGATTCACAGTAGATCTATTTAGTTATCTATTTGGTAGTATATTGGCAGTAAGCGCTCTGGATTTATATATAATTGGAGGAGTTTTTCTGATAACAATTAGTTTTATAGCCTCTTGCTATAAACAACTTTCATTCATTAGTTTTAATGAAGATTTAGCAACAGTTTCAGGGTTGCCCGTAAACCGAATTAACACTTTATTTTCAATATTAGTAGGAATGGTAGTAGTAATAAGTATGAGGGCAGTGGGAATTCTTCTTGTTTCAGCCATGATTGTGATTCCAACAATTTCAGCACTGCAATTATCCAGGTCATTTAAATCAACCCTAGCATATTCTTTAGGGATAAGTATATTTTCAGTTATTGCAGGAATATTTCTTTCTTATTATCTCAACCTTCCAACCGGGGGAGCAATAGTAATGCTGATGTTTGTAATCTTCATAACCTGCTCAATAATAAAGTCCGTTAATAAATAACCTCCGGTATATTTTAACCAATAGCATTCTAAGATAAAGCAAAGAATTATAACGATATAGATTCTATAAAATTCATGAATGAGTTGATTGAAAAAGTTCGTCAGCTTGAAAAGACTGAAATAAATGATTTAGTCACCAAAAGATTGTCAGAATTTGAATCTTTCAAAAATAAGTCTGAAGATGAATGGTTTTCAGAGCTATGTTTTTGCATCTTAACCGCAAATGCCAAGCAAAAAACTGGGGCTGCAATTCAAGATCAAATACAAGCACACGGTTTCAAAACTTTATCACAAGACACTTTAGCGAACCTAATAAAAGTAAACAAACATCGGTTTCACAACAATAAGGCAAAATATATCGTTAACGCAAGAGTTTTTTCAAACATAAAATCTCTTATTAAAGATAAAACTGAATTAGAAGCTCGCGATTTTCTAGTTGAAAACATTAAAGGCCTTGGAATGAAAGAAGCTTCACATTTTCTTAGAAACACCGGAGGGCAAAACTTAGCCATTTTAGATAGGCACATTTTAGCCCTTTTAGCAGAATATAAAATCATAGACAAACCAAAAACCCTCACTCCTCAACTTTATAGAGAAATAGAAAAGAAATTTACAGAATTAGCAAGTACATTAAGAATGTCTCTTGCAAAATTAGACTTGTTTTTATGGTATATGAAAACTGGAGAGGTTCTAAAATGAAAGCAAAAGACTTTTCACTTCAAGATAAAAATGGAAAGATGTATAAACTTTCAGAGATAGAATTAAAATACAAAGTGCTCTATTTTTATCCAAAAGATAGTACTCCTGGGTGTATAATAGAAGCAAAAGAATTTTCAGATAATTTAGATAATTTCAAAAAATTAAATGCTGAAATAATTGGTGTATCTGGAGGAGACAACAAATCTAAAGAAAAATTTTGCAATCTTTTTAATCTAAAAATAATTTTACTTTCAGACACAGATTTCAAAGTATCAAAATCTTATGGCCTATACGGCGAGAAATCTTTCATGGGTAAAAAATATCTGGGTATAAACAGGACTACTTTTGTAATGGATAGTAAAAATGAAATAATCAAAACCTTTGAAAATGTAAAACCTCTAGGACACGCAAAAGAAGTTCTAAATTATATAAAGAGCATAAAATGAATTTTAATGAAAAGTGTTATCAAATTCTTAAAACAATCCCCAAAGGAAAAGTAACTACTTACAAAGCCATAGCTCTCAAATTAAATTCTAAAGGTTACAGAGCAGTAGGAAATGCAATGAACAAAAATCCTCATGACACAAAAGTATATCCCTGTCACAGAGTAATAAATTCCAATGGAGAGCTTGGAGGATACGCTCACGGATTAGATGCTAAAATAAAGAGGCTAAAATCCGAAGGAATAATTATTGAAAATAATAAAATAGACTTAAAAAAATTCGAATTTAAGATATAATTATTTATTCAAGAGACTATCCAAACCCTGTGGTTGAGATCTAGCAGGTGCAGGGGAAATATTAGCTTTTTTTCCATTGTGTTCACAGCTAGTAACGCTAGCACTAAATAAAGCACCAACAAATACCCAAGGCATTATGTAATTAATTATAGCTTTTCCAATCTTATAATCTCTTGTATGTTCTCCAACTCCATACATAAATTCAGGTATTGGATAATTTACATCAGTCATATTAATCACTTATAAGCTTCTCTCCTTGCCATGAGAAGTTCATCTTCTCCAAGTTTTCCATCACCATCAAAATCATATTTCCTTATCATCTCTTTAACTGTATTTTCTTCGCTTTCAATTCTATATTTTTCTCTTTCTGCAATCATTTGACGACTATCTCCTAAAGAAAAATAATGGAACAATGATGCGGTAATAATAGATAATCCTCCAATGATAAATAAAGGCCTCAAAGATGTATTCCCAACACCTTGAATATTTTTAGATTGGAAATATCTTGGTTTCTCCGACATAAAAAATCAAGAAAAAATTATTATATATAGTTATCTATTCTTCAAGAATTTTTCCATTTTATCCAGCGCAGTCTCAATCTTATCATAAGCCGTAGCAAAACTGCATCTTACATATCCTTGTCCAAAAGGTCCGAACTCAGTTCCAGGAATTGTTGCAACCTTAGCCTTATTCATTAAATCAAATGAAAACTTAGAAGAGTCTTTTGAATACTGAGAGATATCTGAAAAAGTGTAAAAAGCTCCTTTAGGCCATAAAGTTTGAAGACCCATTTCATTTAATCTAGGCACAATTAAGTCTCTTCTTCTTTTGTATTCTGAAACCATTTGGTTAACATATTTTTTATCAAGAGTTAATGCCTTAACTCCCATCATTTGCGAGATTGTTGGAGCCCCAAGAGTAATATAATGGTGATCTTTATTCATTTCAGAAACAAATTTAGCTGACCCGGTACAATATCCAAGTCTAAAACCACACATTGCATAACTTTTTGAAAAAGTATGGAAAGTCAAAACATGTTCTTGCATTCCGTTCAAGCTTCCAATTGACACATGTTTTGCACCATCATATAATATATGTTCATAGGCTTCATCTGAAAATATTAACAAATCATTGTCAATTGCAACATCTGCAATTTCTTCCATCACTTTGCGAGACATTACATTGCCCGTAGGGTTTCCAGGCGAATTTAAAATTAAAACTTTAGATTTTTGTTTATCAATATGTCTTTTCAAAACGTCCGCATTCAATTCAAAACCATTTTCTTTTACAAGAGGAACAAAAACAGGAGTTGCACTCACTAAATCAATTGCAGGAGTATATCCAGCATAACCTGGAGAAGGGACCAAAACTTGTTCAGTAGGATCGACAGCAGCAAGCAATGCAGAAAATATTGCCTCTTGGCTTCCGCAGGTAACTATTACATTACTAACATCAGCATCAATATTATTTTCTTTGTGCAATTTTTTAACAATTGCTTCTCGTAATTCCATCATTCCTTGAGGTTCAGAATAATGAGTTGCCTTGCTTAGCATTTTTTTCCCATAATCTAGTAAAGGTTTAGGAGTAGAAAAATCAGGTTCTCCTGGTCCAAGAGAGATTATCTTCTTATCAAGAGCAATTCTTCTAGATATTTCAGGAAATTCAACATGTGGCAGTTGTAAATCCCTTTCAGAAATATGATTATGCTCCATCCTCATCACCTTAATCCTAATAAAGATTATTGTTTTATATATGTTTAGAAAACTAGTCTTCTCAAGTTTCTAGGAAAAAGAACTTTTGTTCCTTCAACTTCAACTCTTGTAAGGTAAGTTACTCCACCAGCCAACTTATCACTATGATTCAATGTTTTTTCCAGATCAACTACCTTTACTATAGAATTAGGGTTCTCAAAGCACTTTTTAATTTCCTCCTCTCTTAAACCTACAAATCTTCCTCCTTGTGCAGCAACAGATGCAAAATATCTAAGCACAAATTCTACCTCTGAGGAGCCTAATGAACCAGGACCGGTAGATCTAATTAAATCATTATATATTTGAGAATCTCTCCTAACAGTGCTTCCATTTAATCCAAAAGCCAAGTCCATTCTCCTCGTATCTTCATTAGCATATACAAAAGAGTATATTCTTTTTCCACCAACTCGAGGTATTTCATATATCTGAATAAAATCGTTATTGGCTTGAATTCTTCTTTCTTGCAATTGTGCAAACATAAAAAATCCTCATAAATCTCTTATTTAAAGATATCTCTACTTCTTCTTTTTCTTAGCAATTTTTGATTTAATTTTCTTCAAAGTTTTCTTAATCTCTTTGACTTCCTCGGCTTTAGCAGGAGTTGTAACAACTTTAACATGCTTATGCTTTAATTGATAATTAACAACTTTATCTAAAGAAGTTATTGTTTCAGTAGGGAAGTTAAAAACAGGTATTCCTCTTTCCATCAAAGACTTTGAAAGTAATTCTGTAAACTCCCCTCCAGTTGAAACAACAATTATTGGTTTTTTGCTATTTCTATGAGCTTCTGTAATTACCTCGACAATTTCAGTAGTCAATAAAGGCGTCTGATAAAGAGCAATCAAAACAACTCCATCAATATTTTTATCCGCAAGACACAAATTCAACATATCACGATACCTTTCAGTTGTAGCATCTCCTAACAAATCAAGTGGATTTCCAACATTCATATGCTCAGGAGCTTTTTTTCTAATTTCCCCAGCAGTAATAGAGTTCATGTCTGCCATTCGCAAATGTTTGCTTCCAGAAATAGCATCAGTGGTAATAATTCCATAACCTCCGCCATTAGTAATTATTTGTATTCTATTATTTGCAAAATCAACTTTTTTCTCAAATAATGCCGCAATGTGAAACATCTCCTCAAGCGAATCAGCGCGAATGGCATTTGTTTGATTCAAAACTCCAAAAAATACATCTTTATTTCCAGCTAGAGATCCGGTGTGAGAGATAGTTGCCTTCATTCCTGCATCTGTTAAACCTCCCTTCAAAACTATGACTGGTTTTACAGATGTAGTTCTTTTCAAAGTATCAAAAAACTTCTCTCCATCTTTAATTCCCTCAGCATATAAACAGATTACTTTAGTGCTTTCATCATGCAATAAATATTCTATTATATCAGACTCATCTAATTGTGTAGCATTACCATAAGAAACAAATTTAGAAAAACTATATCCGCTATAAGCAGCAATATCAAGAATTGCAGAACCTATAGCTCCACTTTGACATACAAAACTTATCCCTCCAGCTTTAGGCCTTGTTAATCTATACCTGGGCAAGAACAAAGTATCAAATTTATGATGAGCATCAAATACTCCTAAACAATTTACCCCTACACATCTCATCCCGTTTTTATTCAACTTATCCTTAAGCTGTTCCTCAAGTTTATGATTTCCGACTTCTCCGAATCCAGCAGTTACTATAAGCACATCTTTTATTTTTTTCTTAAAGTCTTCCAGAGTTGTTGTCACTTATATTTTATTTTTTTCTTATTGCATTCATCAATAACTTTCAATACATACTCAGAAGGAACCGCAATAACCGCTAAATCAATTATTTCATTAATTTCGTTTATTGATTTATAGCACTTTAAACTTAAAATTTCCTTAGCTTCAGGATTTATTGGAAATACTCTTCCCTTAAAGCCTCCATCAACCATGTTTTTCATTATTACATGGCCTATTTTAGAAGGGTTTCGTGAAGCACCGATAACAGCAACGCTTCTAGGCTTAAAGAAATTGTCTAACTGCACCACCATTCACTAATCAATTCAACTTATTATTTAATAGTTTCCAGAGAGAAAGGTATTTATATATTGATATATATCAAATTATATATGGAGAAAGATTCAACAATACTTTTGAGCAAAGAGATAATCGCAATGCTGAAAAAGGTTAAGGATAGTCCAAGACAGACTTACAATGAGATCATAAAAGATATGATCTTATTATATATTCATGCAAAAAAGAAAGATAATTATGATAAGTTTTTGCATGAAATCCAGAAATCAAAAATGAAGGAAGTCTGGGACAATAAAGAAGACGAAATCTGGGAAAATGCTTAATTTTGGAACAGTAATAATCGCTCAAGTGCAGTATACAGATACCTTCGAGATAAAAAAAAGACCTGCATTAGTTTTATTCTCAGAACTAGGAAATATTATATGTGCAGCAATTACAAGCAACACTCAGATATACGGGATAGAGTTAAAAAAAGAAGAAGGAGCTGTCAAAGACAGCATAATAAAATTAAATTATATATTTACAATATCTGAAAAAATGGTTGATAAAGTTCTTTTCTCAATTTCGCAAGAAAAAAAACAAATCATTAGAAATGAATTATCGAAAAGATTCAAGTAATTACATAAAACTACTAGGTTCTTCCAAAAATCCCTTCAAAGTCTCAATAAACTCTGTGGCTTCAGCTCCATCTAGTATCTGGTGGTCAAAAGTCAAGGATATAGGTAAAATCTTAGCATTTCGCACCTTACCACTATCATCAAGCATCAAACGGTCAAATATTCTTCCTAACCCAAGAATAGCAGCTTCTCCAGGGTTAATTATAGGAGTAGCATAAGTTCCTCCAACACTACCATAATTAGTAATTGTAAATGTACTTCCCTTCAAATCCATAGTATCTATAGCTCTAGACCTACACTTTTCGGCCAAAGACTCAATTTCTTTAGCAATTTCAGCTATGCTCTTCCTTTCAGCTATTTTTAAAACAGGGACCATTAAACCCTCATCAGTCTGAACCGCAATTCCTATATTGTAGTATTTCTTCAAGACTATATTATCTCCTTCAAGAGAAGAATTAACTTTTTGATGCTTCTGTAATGCTTTAACAACTGCTTTAATCACAAAAGGCATGAAAGTCAACTTAACTCCTTCAATTGCAAAATGCTCTTTTTCTTTTTGTCTCAAAGCCCATAACTTGTCTACATTGATATCTTCCATTGCAGTTACTTGCGCACTTTGAGAAAGAGACTTAATCATATTTTGAGCAATTACTTTTCTAATTCCCTTAACAGGAACGCGTTCAACATATCCAAACATATCATATTTTCTTTGTTTATTTATTCCAGAAGGAACAGGAGCCTCAACAATCTTAGTTACTTCAGTAAAACCAGTTTTATCTAAATCAGACATCAATATCTGACCATTTGGGCCGGAACCTCTTAGAGAAGATAAATCAATACCCTTTTCACTAGCAGATTTACGAACAGCAGGAGAAGCAAGAACCTTACCCTCAATAATTAATTCTTTTTTCTGAGGAATTCTTGTCTCTTCTTTAGCCTCAATCTTTTCAGCTTTTACACTCGTCTTAACTTTTTCTCCACTATTTCCAATAATGCATAAAACCGCTCCGACATTTACAGTATCCCCTTTAGAATAATTTAATTTCAATATAGTTCCAGAAACAGGTGTAGGAATATCTGCAACGGCTTTATCAGTTTCAATCTTAAGAATAACTTGGTCTGCCTTAACAGAATCTCCTTCTTTCACAAGCCATTCCACTATTTCCGCTTCAGCTATTCCCTCTCCAATATCTGGCAAACGAAACTCAGTTGCCATTTGCACCTGCATTTTTCATTACTCTCTCAATTGCAGAAACTATTTTATCAGCACTAGGTAAAAAATAATCCTCATGTATTCTCAAAGGAATGATAGTATCAAATCCACAAACCCTCTCGATAGGTGCTTCTAAACTATAAAGTGCCTTTTCATTTATTCTCGAGATTATTTCAGAAGCTAAACCTAAAGTCTTAGGAGCTTCTTGAACAATCACACACTTACCTGTTTTTTTAACAGAGTTAATTATTGTTTCAGTATCTAAAGGCGAAACCGTTCTCAAATCTATCAATTCTACATCTACAGATTTCAACTTTTCAATAGCCTCTTTAGCAGTCTTAACCCAAGCACCATAAGCAATAAGTGTTACATCTTTTCCTTCCTTAATCACATTAGCCTTACCAATAGGAATTGCATAAGCCTCGTCTGGAACTTCTTCTTTTATGGCGCGATAAATTTTCTTCGGCTCAAAAAATATTACTGGATCTTTTTCTCGCAGTGCTGAAATTAAAAGACCTTTAGCATCATAAGGACCAGAAGGAATTACAACTTTCAATCCAGGAGTATGAACTAAGTAGGTTTCAGGAGAATCTGAGTGATGTTCTAAAGCTTTGATTCCTCCACCAATAGGGCATCTAACAAGAATAGGAGTCGTAAAACGGCCTCGAGACCTATTTCTCATTCTTGAAGCATGATTAACTATTTGGTCAATAGCAGGGAAAATAAATCCTTCAAATTGTATTTCGCAGACTGGTTTTAAACCAACAAGAGACATTCCAATTCCAGCTCCTACTATTCCGGATTCAGCAAGTGGAGAATCTATAACACGTTTATTTCCATATTCTTTAGCAAGTCCATCTGTAACTCTAAAGACGCCACCATCCTCGCCGACATCTTCTCCAATAATAACTATATTCTTATCTCGTTTCATTTCAAGTCGAAGTGCATCATTCAATGCTTCGACCATGTTTTTCACAGCCATTTCATCACCTATATACAAAATTAGTATAAAGTTTATAAAAATATGCACACATCAAATTTAATGAAAGCCAAGTGCTTAATATCAGATATTCACGACCCTTACTTTAATTTAGCCACTGAGGACTTTATTTTTAATAACTTAAATTCAGATGAACATATTCTTTTTTTATGGAGAAATGATAAAAGCGTAATAATAGGTAGAAATCAGAACCCTTGGGCAGAGTGTAATTTAAAAAAAATAGAACAAAAAGGAGTTAATTTAGTTAGAAGACAGAG
>CAYMJZ010000018.1:0-10717 GCA_964391445.1 Candidatus Woesearchaeota archaeon | reverse complement strand
CGTTAGCCCTGTGCTGTTACACCCGCGGGCTTCAAGTGAACTTAAAGGAGTACGTATAACGAGCAAACTCTCGTCTTTTACCGGACGTTGAGGAATTGTCCTGTTCGACCGTGCTCCTGTGAAATGGGTCAGGCCTTGATCGGAGCAGCCCTAAGCAGAAGCTTCGGTGCTTGCAGTAAACAGTTCCGAGGATGGTAGAAGGTCAAACGAGTTTTTGACGCCAAGCAAGCTCCCCGCCTACGCTTTTAGTAATGATTTAAAAACTTCTTTAGACTTTGAAAATTATGAATAAAAGAGGGCAGGTTTTCTTGATGGCTGCGCTTATAATTGCGGGAATATTAATTAGCTTAGTAAGAATAACTAATGAAAGCGTTGCAAGAGAAGAACCTGAAGCTTTCTTTGATTTAAGTGATGAAATTAGTTTTGAGACAAAAAGAGTATTGGATTATGGAGTCATAAATGGTCCTGGAATAAACATAAGTGATCTTGCATCTCAATTGTTGAGTAATTATAGTGAAAATATAGGAAACCAAGATGTAGCATTTATTTATGGTAATGCTCAAAGTGGAGTGTACGCTTATTATTATCAGAGTGTTCAGGTTGTAGGAGTTACATTATTTAGCGGGATTGCTGTACCTATTACAATTCAAAGCGGAACACAAATAGAAGCACAGTATTCGAACTCTTCAAATACTGCTACAATAAGAATTGAAGGAATAGATTACACATTTAATTTAAAACCTGGACAGAACTTTTACTTTGTACTAGCTAAAGATGAGGAAGGAGAAAAATTTGTTACAGTCGAATAAAAAAGGAGTTAGTGAAATGATAGGCTATGTTGTCTTGATAGCTATTGCTGTTTCGCTTTCAATTGCAGTCTTTTTTTATCTTAAACTTTACCTGCCTGACGAGAGACCTGAATGTGATGTTGATATTAGATTGACTATTGATTCGGTTAGTTGTGTTTGGAACTCTCCTACAAATCCTAGTTTTGTTAATATTGATTTGAATGTAACAAATAGAGGGTTGTTCAAAGTTGAAGGCGCTTATGTAAAGATAGGAGATTATGACAGAGCATTCAGAGAAGACTTGAATCCTGACTTGACTTTAATATCTAGTTGTAATGGGGCTACCGGTTTTTTGAACCCTGGAGAAAAATTCTGTAAGATTTATACTTACAGCCCTGTTCCTGTCGGAGTTCAAGAAGTAAGCGTTCAACCTGTTGTGTGGATTGAAAATAAACCTGTTTTATGCCCTAATGCTGTAGTTTCTAAAACAATTGCTTGTGTCAGTCCTTGAGAAAGTATAAAAACAGATATTCTCTTTGCTATGCATGTTCAAAAAAGGTGTTAGTCCTGTTGTTGCTACTGTTCTTCTTATAGTCATAGTAATTGTTCTTGCTACTATAATATTTATTTGGGCTAGAGGATTTTTAACTGAGAGTGCTACTAAAGGAGACAGAGTTGTTGAATCTTCTTGTGAAGATATTAATTTCGAAGTCCAATTAGTTGAAAGCGCTTCTCAGTGCCCTAATGGACCTTCTGCATTTCATCCTGCTATTGATATTAACAATATAGGAAATATTCCTATTTATGGGATTAAAGTTTTGAAATATGATGAATCTACCGGGAGCATAGATAATATTCCTCTTGCAGATGAGACGTTTGTCGGAGGAACAGTTACTGTCGGAAGATCATCTTATGTATGCCTTACAGGAACTACATTAAGCATTGGAAATAAGTTTAGAATAATTCCTAAGTTGCTTGCAGAGAAAGAAAGTAGAAAGATAGCATATACTTGTCCTGAAAAAGACGGGCAGACTGTTGTTTACACATAAGATAACAACATATAAAAAATCTTGCAGTTGATTTTTTAAAACTTGACATTTCCAATAAGCTAAAAAATGTCAACATATAAAAACTAGTTTTGATTTTGCTTTTTATGGTGATTGATAGAAAAGGAGTTAGTCCTGTTGTTGCAACGGTTTTATTACTTGTTTTAACAATAGTTATAGGAGGAATCGTATTTTCTGTGGTAATTCCTTTTGTAAATGACTCTCTCGGAGAAAGCAAGGAATGTCTTGATACTTTTGAGGGTGTTGAATTTCCTGAAAGTCAATTTAATTGTTATATTGTTTCAGCTACTGGTGGAACTAATGAGACAGGATTTTCTATAAAAGTGAATAAAGAAGGAATAACAAGAGTAAAAGTGGCTTTGATAGATGCTAATGGTAACTCTGATGTTTTTGAAATATTTGAAGACGCTTCTAATGCAAATTTAAGACCCATAGGACAAGGTTATTCTGATTTACTTGAGTTTCCTTCTGTAAGTGGACAGAGAACTTATATATCTGATAAAATATACAAAAAAGCAGAGATATCTGCTTTGACGCCTTCTGGGGACGTTTGTTCAGTAGCTGATGTATTAGAATTTGAACCTTGCATAAGTGTTACATTCCCATGATCAATAGAAGAGGACAAGTTTGGGTAGAAACTGTAATTTATACTTTGATAGGCCTTGCCTTAATAGGTTTAGTTTTAGCAATATTAACTCCTAATATAAGAGAGTTTAGAGACAGAAGTGTTATTGAACAGACAATAGAATCACTCAATACTTTTGATTCTAAAATAATAGAAATTTTGGATGCTCCTGGAAATAAGAGGAAGATTACTTTCAGTTTAGACAGAGGAAATATAGTCATAGATTCAGTTAATAATCAGATAGAGTATAATTTAGATGAATCTGATGTTAGATATTCTGAGCCTGGAACTCCATTAAGTATTGGAAGAATGGATGTTCTTACCGAAGAGCTTACTGAAACTTACAAGATCACTCTTTCTTTAAATTATTCTTATAATATTACTTATGATGGTTCAGATAGGCCTGAAGAGATATTTTCTCCTGTGAGCATACCTTATGAGTTCTTTGTAGAAAATAAAGGAAACGTTAATGGTAAGCCTTGGATAGATATTACTGAAGGTTCTTAGTAAGATAGATTTAAATGTGTCTTTAATTTTATATAATTGAAGATGGTGATAAGTATTAATCCTAATCCGGTCGTACCTGCGCTTCCGAAGACTACTGATAAGACTCAAGTGGATGTTAGATATGCTCTAATCCAACCTTTTGCGAATGCTCATATTTACTGGGATAATGATTTAGGAGAGTTAATTTATGACGTCGAGGAGCCTTTGTTGAGGGATGAAGACAAAGAGACAATAAGAAAGCTTGAAGACGCTATGATCGAACTAATCAATGTAAATGTAGTTACTGAAAAGACTCCTGATAAAATAATGGAATATGTTGACAAGACTGCTAAGTTCTTGATAAGTGAACTTAATCTTAAAATAGAAGAAGGAAGTTATGAAAAGATATTTTATTATTTATATAGAGATTTTGTCGGATTTAACGAAATAGAACCTTTGCTAAGAGACTATTTTATCGAAGATATAGAATGTAATGGGATTAATACTCCGATATATATCGTTCATAGAACTTATCACAATATAAGAACTACTTTAAGATTTAAAGAGATGGATAATCTTGCAAGCTTCGTTGAGAAACTTGCTCAGAGAAGCGGAAAGTATGTCTCATATTCTGAGCCGTTGCTAGACGGAACATTGCCTGATGGAAGCAGAGTTAATGCAACATATACTCCTGATGTGACCTCGAAGGGACCTACATTTACAATACGTAAATTTACAAAAATCCCTTGGACGCCTATTCAACTATTGTCATTTAACACGTTAAGTCCTGAAATGTTAGCTTATTTCTGGCTACTCGTCCAGTATAAGGCCAATATTTTCATAGCAGGAGGTACGTCTTCTGGTAAGACCACTTTATTAAATGCAATTGCGTTTTTCATTCCCCCAGAATCCCACGTTGTAAGTATTGAAGATACAAGGGAATTAAATTTACCTAGGGAAAACTGGATTCCTGCTGTTTCAAGAGTTGCAATGAGTAAAGGAGGAGTAGGAGAAATAGATTTATTTGATTTGTTGAAAAACTCATTCAGACAGAATCCAAATTATGTAATTGTTGGAGAAGTTAGAGGTAAGGAAGCTTTCGTATTATTCCAAGGTATGGCCTCTGGGCACCCTTCCATAAGCACAATGCACGCTGACTCTGTAGATACTTTGATTAAACGTTTAGAAACTCCTCCTATAGAGCTTTCACCAACTCTTGTTAATTCCTTAGATTGTGTGGCTATAATGACTCATGCTTTAATAAAAAAGAATGAAACTCGTAGATTGAGAGAAATTGTCGAAATAGTTAATGTAAAGGGTGATGGAATGGTTTTGGTTAATACTCCTTTTGTTTGGAATCCTAAAGATGATGCATTTTATTTCAAGAAAGAAAGTAAAGTTTTTGAGAAAATATCTGCAAGATATGGTTTGACAGTGGAGGAATTACAAAAAGAATTTGCTAACAGAACTAAAGTTCTATACGAACTTTATAGAAGAAAAATATTTGACTTTGATGAAGTTAGAAAGATAGTTGTTGACTATTATAGAAATCCAAAGACCGTACTTGAGAGATTGAGTATAAAGTGAATAAAAGGTATATAAAGTAAATTTCATTCTTATTCTTATGAGAAAAGAGGATGTCTTTCTAGTCTATAAAATGCTAGTCCAAATGAGAGAAATATCTGATAAACTTGAAGAATCAATAAAAAAAGAAGATTTTGAGAGAGCTTCGCAATTTAAGCAGAGATTGTTAGAAATACAAAGGAGCCTTTCAAAAATATTATGATTATTCAGAGCCTTAATGCAAATATTGATGCAGAGATAAGCATGATTCGTGAACTTGATAGGATTTTTTCATCTGAAGCTCAATTTGATTCTGAGGAAATCAGAATATATACAAAAATATCTGAATCATTAATAAGAAGAATAAAAATATTGAATGACAGTGTTCCTGAAATATTGGATAAAATAAACACTAATAGCTTTACAAAATCTCAACCTGAAGAAATTAAAGGTCTTGAGGTAGTTTCTCTGAAGCCAGCAACTCTTGAGAAAAAAGAGGTTGCAGTAGTTGTTTCAGAAAGAAACAGAACAGAATTCTTGAAAGAATTGAATATAGATTCTCAGTTGCTTAAAAAAATAAAGAAAAAACAAAAAGAAAAACCGAAAAAACTTGAAAAGTTTAATACGGCTAACTGGTATGGGAAGATATCCAATAAGATTTTCTTCAACTTTTCTCAAAAATTGGTTAATGAGGGTTCATTCAAATCTTTAATATTAGATATAAGGAAAAGCAACTTGAACATTCTTTCTACTACATATCTATCTATGATGTTTATGTCTATTTCTATTGCTGCAGTTCTAGGAGTTTTTCTAACAATATTTTTAATTTTCTTTACATTTGATTTTCTTAACTTATCTATACAGGCTTACTCTGGCTCTTTTTTAATGAGGTTTGTTAAGATTTTATGGGTTCCTTTAGCCGTTCCAGGAGCTGCTTTTTTGATATTCTACTCTTATCCTGCCGCAGAGAAAAAATCTACTGCTGGTAAAATAAATCAGGAAATTCCATTTGTAGTCATTCATATGGCTTCTATTTCTGGAAGCGGAATTGAACCAATAGAACTCTTTAGAATAATTGCTACAAGCAAAGAGTATGAATTTGCAGGGATTGAATTTAGAAAAATACTAAATCAAACAAATCTTTACGGATATGACTTGAGCACTGCACTCAGAAATGTATCTATGTCTACTCCAAGTTCCAGATTTTCTGAGTTGCTTAATGGAATGGCCGTTACAATAAACTCTGGAGGAGATATGAGAAAATTCTTTGAAAAAAGAGCTGAGAGTTTATTGCTTGAATATAGACTTGAAAGAGAAAAAGCAAATAAGTCTGCAGAGACTTTCATGGACTTGTATATCAGCATCGTAATTGCAACTCCTATGATTATGGTTATGTTACTTGTAATTATTTCTATTTCTAAAATAAGCACTGGTTTCAATCCTACTCAGATGACTACTGCAATTATAGGTTTAGTTGCAATAGTAAATGTCATGTTCATTGCATTTCTGCATATGAAACAACCTACATACTAAATGATATTAAAAAAAGCACATTGGATAGGAATAATATTTGGATTAGTTGTAATTATATTTGACTTTATATTCTTTTTTGGAGAAAATTTATTTTACTTTTTAATTGGAATTGCAATGACGGTTATTGCACTTCCATTTGTTGCTACAACTATATTTGAAACAAATCTTGAGAAAGAAAAAAATGAACAATTCCTTGAGTTTGCCAGGGCACTTGCTGAGAATGTTAAGGGTGGAACTCCTATAGGCCAGAGCATTAGAAACATGAGGAACAAGAATTTTGGTTCTCTTACCGAGAATATTGGAAAGTTAGCTAATCAAATATCAATGGGAATACCTATGAGTAAGGCCCTTGATACATTTGCAGACGATATTGGAAGTGTAACAGTAAAACGCGCCATAAGCCTGATTAAAGAAGCCGAGATGGCTGGAGGAAAAATAGATGATATTCTTGATTCTGTTGCATCATCTATATATCAAGTAGAGAAGTTGAAAAAGGAAAGAGCTGCTGCTATTTCTTCATTAGTTGTTCAAGGATATATAATATTTTTCATATTTATAGGGATAATGCTTGTAATGCAATTCAAAATAATTCCTCTAACAGAGGAAGTGAATAGTGTTGGAGGTCTTGAAGGAATTGGAGGCGGTTTTGGTTCTGCTGTACCTGGAGCGGGAAGCGGAGAAGGATTTTCTACTGATGACTTGTCAAGACCTTTGTTGTGGATGTTGTTGCTTCAAGGATTTTTCAGCGGTCTTGCAATAGGAAAGTTATCTGAAGGTTCAGTTAAAGCTGGAGTCAAACATTCTTTTGTTATGACCATTGCTGCTTTCTTGATTTCTACAGGCGCTAAATTGTTTTTGTAAAAAACTCATTAATCATTAAAACTTTAATCTAACTCGAGGGCTTTGATATAATATAAAACATTTCTTGATTAGTTCTTTCTATATCATAACTATAATTTAATTGTTTGAGTATTTTTTCAAACCATCTTCTATAAGGTGAATTCATTTTCTTTCCTGTTAAAGTGCGTGTTGCAAAACTTATTAGGAAGCTTTTAGCATTTATTTTTTGCAGAAGGTCTTTCGTTATTTCGTATTTTTTATCTCCTAAAATGTCTAAAACTTTGAAGATAATACATAAATCTACTTCTGGGAATGTTGCTTCTTTTCTTATGTCTTTATGGTGAATATCTCCTTGAATATTATTTTTATTGAAGAAATCTCTTACTACCTCTAAATCTTTATCATTGATATCATATGCATGATATCTTACTCCTTGTTTTGCAAGAGCTATTGGATTTATTCCGCATCCTAAGTCTAATATGCTTTTTGGATTTAAGACAGAGATTATTTTTTTTATTAGATTATAATCTTGTATTCTTTCCCTTGTAGAGGAATGATGATAAAGAATACTATTTACATCATCCGTGTTGATTAGCTCTTTTCTTTTCTTTATATTTGATTTTGAAGCATATTGTCCTGCATATTTTCTTAGTTCTGAACGAACTGCTTTTATTATTATTTTTTCTTCTTTTTCAGATTTTGGATTTTGTATATTTTTCTTTAGAAAATAGTTCTTTACAGTTTCTTCCACTAAAGAATCTGGGAGGCCCCTTAGCTCATACTTCTTCTTGATTTTATTAATTAACTCTTGCATATTCTAATTAAGGGGCAATCTATATAAATAAAGCTAATTTTTCACTTTCTGATGAGTAAAAGAGGGTTGAGCCACATAGAATTTGTGGTTTCGTTTGTGATATTTATAGGATTCATTGTATTTGCTTTTGTATTTTTTAATCCCTTGCAAAGTCAAAGGACGCTAAGATCTACAATGGATTATGCCTGGCTGGAAGTTTCTGAAGAAGGAAGAGAAGATATTGAAGTTTACTCTATATCCATATTGCCAAGTTTTTCTTTACAACTGATGCAAATAGCGATAGGTGGAGTGCCATTGAACTATAATGCTTCGGTTGAAGATATTGATGGTGTCCCAATCCCCACCCATAGAGATTCATCAGGGATAGTTTATTTTGATAGAGGTGGAAAAGATTTCTTTAAAATAAAATATTCTCCTGCAATAAATAATGGAATTCCAATAAGTGGAACTACTCCTATTGGAAACAATCAATATGTAATATCCTCATCAGAGGCTAAAGAAATTTATTTTGAGAATTTATTTCTTGAATTAAATCAGAGTTATTATTCTGATTATGCGGGACTTAAGCATGATTTGAACTTACCTAACAGAATGGAATTTGGATTTATAATTACTTTTGATGGCTATCAGATAAATGCAGTTAATCAAATTCCTGAGGGAATAGAAGTTCTTTCGAAAAATGATAGGGTTGAAATAATAAGAAATTCTGGGGAAAGACAATATGCTGAGGTGACTGTTTTAGTATGGTGAGTAGAAAAGGAATAGCTAGAATAATTGAATTGCTTATCGCCATAACTCTTGTTTCTGTAATACTTCTCATAACTTATAGACAGAGTTTGCCCTCTCAAGGAACGCAAGATTTGTCTGAAAATGCAAGAGATATTTTATCTGAAATAAGTACTATAGAAGATCTAAGAGATGAGATTATTACAAACCAGTTAAATATCAGCGGAATGATAAACACTTTAGCTTTTATTGATTCTAGACTACCAGATTATATTAAATTTGAATTAAGATCTTGTGTAATAACAAGTGCTTGCGGTCAATCATCTTATGTCGGAGATGTTTATTCAGCAGAAAGAATAATAAGCACAAGCAGAACTGAGTTTGAACCTGTTAAGCTGAGATTATTCTTATGGGTTGAGCAATGAAATTCGAATTTTTAAAACACACAGGTGACTTGAAATTTAAGGCTTATGGTAAGAATTTATCTGAATTAGTTGAAAATTGTACTCTTGCAATATCTTCTGTACTTTCTAAAGGAAAAAAAATCAAGACTTCTAAAACTAAAGAAATGGCAATAGAATATAATAAAGACTACGAGCTTATGTTGTACAGCTATATAGAAGAACTAATTTGTTTGTTTGATTCCGAAGGTTTTGTTGTTTCAAAAGCTAAAGTTACTGCGGATGATGTAGGTTTGAGCGCTACTTTATACGGAGATGATGCTAAAAAATACAAAGATCTTGATTCTATTAAGTCTCCAACATACTCTGAGATGTATGTTCGAAAGAATGATAAGTCTTGGGAATGTCAAGTTGTTTTAGACGTGTAAGTATTGTTTAAAAATGGCTAGTTCTTCTTAAAACAATGAAGAATAGAATGAAGAAAGTAAGCGAATTTGTTTACGAACTTCCTAAAAGCGATGGGATGTTAGTTCCTGGAAGAATTTTTGCTTCAGATAATTTATTTCGAAATGTTGAAAATCAATGTATAATACAATTGGCAAACATTGCAAAGTTGCCTGGAATTGTTGGATATTCTTTAGCTATGAGCGATGTTCATGTGGGATATGGTGCTCCTGTCGGAGGAGTAGCAGCATTTGATTCCAAAAAAGGTATTGTAAGCCCGGGAGTTATTGGTTATGACATTAACTGCGGAGTCAGATTTCTAGTTTCCGACTTAGATAAAAAAGATTTAATTAAAAAAAGAAAGCAACTGCTAAAAGAGATATACAAGTCTGTCCCATCAGGAGTTGGAAAAAAAAGCGAATTTAGATTGACAAATAAAGAAATTGATTCAGTCTTACTAAATGGGGTAAACTGGGCTATAGAGAAAGGTTTTGGAAATGTTAAAGATAAAGAATTGTGCGAGTCTAATGGAATGATTGAAGGAGCTCAACCCAACAAAGTAAGTCAGAAGGCTCGAGGACGTGGAATGAATCAACTTGGCACTTTGGGTGCAGGAAACCATTTTCTAGAGATTCAAGAAGTAGAAGAGATTTATGATAAGAAAACTGCAAAAATATTTGGAATCAATAATGTCGGGCAAGTTACTTTAATGATTCATTCTGGCAGTCGCGGAATTGGGCACCAAGTAGCTTCTGATTATTTGAAGAATATGGAAGAAAAATATGGGTATAAACACTTACCTGATAGAGAACTAGCTTATGCTCCGATTGATTCTGAAATTGGAAAAGATTATCTTTCTGCTATGGCTGCGGCTGCAAACTTTGGTTTTGCTAACAGACACTTAATTATGCATCAAGTTAGAGAAAGTTTTAGAAAATTCTTTCCTAATGTAGAGTTGAAATTAGTTTATGACCTTGCTCATAATATTGCTAAATTTGAGAAACATATTGTTAATGGAAAAGAAAAAGAGTTGCTAGTACATAGGAAAGGTGCTACTCGCTCTTTTGGTCCCGGAAACCCAGATATTCCTTCTAAATATATAGAAGTTGGTTGTCCTATATTTATCCCTGGAAGTATGGGTACAAGTTCTTATGTTCTTGCAGGAACAAATAAAGCTGAAGAAATTAGTTTTGGAAGTACGGCACATGGAGCTGGAAGAATAATGTCGAGGAGCGAGGCTTCTAAGACTATAAGTTCTAATGAACTAAAGAAAGAACTCGATAGAAAAGATATTTTGTTAGAATCTGGAAGTATGAAAGGAGCAGTGGATGAAGCGCCTAAGGCATACAAAGATGTTGATGAAGTTGTTAGAGTTTCGCACGAATTAGGAATAGGTAGAATGGTTGCAAAATTGAGACCTCTTGGAGTAG
>CAYMJZ010000017.1:0-11002 GCA_964391445.1 Candidatus Woesearchaeota archaeon | reverse complement strand
TTTATCTTTCAGACATGTGGCACAGACTTTTCAAAAATCCTAAAACTTCAAGACTCTACCAGCAAATACTTTCTTCCATTAATATGGAACAAATACAAAAAGGTTTTTTGATGAATTACACTCCATTTGGAGAAATCAGCCTGTCAAAACTAAATTACATAATTGTTGATTACTTAGTTTCAATATATTTACAAGAAATCGCTCCTGAGATATGTAATAGTCAACCAACGCATTATCTTACTTCTGAAAGATTCAAAGTTTTCAAAAGAGATATAGATCATGTTCTCAAAAGAAATTCAATTTATTCTCCTCCAACTCCTCTTTTTGTTACGAATGTACCTGTAATAATGCATCAAAAACAAAAGATTATTCCTTCAATGGGAATGTCAGTTGAAACCATCAAACAAATAATAGACTCAAACTATAATGGGAAAGTCCCAGATAAAAATGAAATTGAGGATTTACTCGAAGTATTATCTAAAACAAATCCTAGGATAAAAGATGAAAAGACTGAAAAGCTAAAATACAAACAGTTCATAGAATTTTTAGCAGACGGATTTTACTCATATTTTGAAAGAATTAATGATCTGGCAACAAAAGTTGAAATAAAAAATCAAAAGAAGAGCTTGTTTATTTCAAAACATGATGAATTCAATAAGCAAATCAAGCCACTCAATAAAATCAAATTAGAGATATTAAAATTATGTGACGGAGAAAATACAAGCTTAGATATTGCTAAGAAAAGCGGAATAAAGCTAAGCACAGTCTCAACTTATCTTACTCACTTAAAAAATAAAGGGCTACTGGAAGAGGGAAAGAAGCCTAAGCGTTCTGTAGATAATATTGTAATAAATTTGGAGTTGATGGAGGGTTAAATGGTTGATTTAGTTTTAATAAACAGTCCATTGCAAGAATATGAACGAGACAATAAGCCTTACTATTTCACAACAGCCCCAATAGGTTTAGGTTACTTAGCAACAATTGCTAGAAAATTAGGTTATGAGGCAAGAATTGTTGATGCAGAAGCCGAGAAACTTAGTCCAGCAGAGATAGTAGAAAGAGTCTCTGCATTGAGTCCAAAAAGAGTAGGGATTAACATTTTTTCAACAAATCATCAGTTATCTTTAGGAATAATGGATCAAATCCAAGCTCCAGTCAAATTAGTTGGAGGACCTCAAGCTACATTACAACCAGAAAGAGTCAGAGGAGATTATACCATAGTCACAGGAGAAGCAGAAGATGTTTTACCAAATATCCTTAGAGATTCTCCTAAAGGGATAGTTCATGGAGGAGTAGTTCATGATCTTGATAGTTTACCTTTTGTAGATAGAGGTTTGTTCTCAAACGATCCTTACCAAACAAAAGGAGGCAGAGAAGCTTCGATGAGCACAGCCAGAGGATGCAAATTTAGTTGCGCTTATTGCTCTGTTCCAACAATTAATGGAAGAAAGATGAGGGCAAGGTCTGTAGATAATGTTATTGATGAAATAGAAGCTTTGCAACAAACAGGAGTAAGAAGAATACATTTTATTGATGATTTATTCAACTATTCTAAAGATAGAGTTAGAGAGTTTGCACAAGGTCTTCTAAGAAGAGAAGTTAGAGTAGGTTGGAGAGCTTTATGCAGAACAGATAATCTGGATGAGAAATTACTTGAAGAAATGAGAGAAGCAGGTTGCTATAAGCTTGCTTTTGGAGTAGAGTCTGCAACGCCTCGCATACTAAAGTATATTGGGAAAAGTCAGGATACTGATCATACTAAAGCAGTCTTTAGAAAGTGTAAAGAGTTAGGAATCGAAAGTAAAGGATTCTTTACAATTGGATACCCTACTGAAACACAAGATGAAATTGAAGATACAATAAGATTTGCTTTGGATCTTGAAGCTTCTGATGCTAGATTTATGGTAGTTAGAGCATTTCCAGGCACTCGTTTATACACAGATATGTTAGCAAAGGGATTTACGCCTGAGGCATTAGATACATATCATCAGTTTAAGACAGGTGGAGAACATGTCAAATATCATGTTATGAACATACATTCTTTAAATGGAATGCCTATGGAAGAACTGGATGATTATGTCCGAAAAGCATATGAACAGTTCAATCTTCAAAGAAAAGGAGCAATCAAATGAAAATATACATAGCATATAAATTGAGTGGAGTAGATCTTATAGAGTTACAGAAGAAGCTAGAAGAAATTTCTAGGTCTATAGAAGATTCAGGTCACAAAACTTTCATCTTTGTAAGAGATATGCAACAATGGAAACCTGGAAAAATGGGGCTTAAAGAAGTAATGGATAAAGCCATGATTGAAATGAAGAAGTGCGATGCAATTCTTTCCATAATAGATACACAAGAGAAAGGAGAAGGCCTACTTATAGAAAGCGGATTTATGAAAGCATTAGGTAAGAAGGTTATTGTTGCTTGTGGTCCAGACGGCAGAGGATTTATGTTAAAAGCCATAGCTGATGAATTAATTGAATTCAAAGATTTGGAAGATTTAAAGAGAAAATTGAAAAAAATATTAAAGAAATAGTTTTTGATGAATTTGTGAAGCAAGCATTAATATAAATTAAGCGCTTGGTTATTTCATGAAAGACAACATTTCTAAAAAGAAAGTTTCATCATACAACCTTTCTTATTTACAACCTAAAAGTACTATTCAAATTAACGGAAAAATGTGCTATAAAGAGAGCCTAAGAGCTTGGAACATAATACATCTGCAACAAGAAATTCTGGATTTGTTTCCAGCCTTAAGACAAAGAAGAGAATCTTTTGGGTACACAATGTTTTATAGCAAAGAGCCAAAAGAAGCCAGGAAAATATTAGAAAGTCTGGAAAAAGAAGGAGTTGTGCCTATTTTGCTACTATTAGGAAAGGTAAAAGATGTTAATTAAGTTCGAATTTGAATTGTTATTGTAAAATTGTCGCGAGAAAGCTTGTAGACACTGATAATTTGAAGACACTAAAACCAGGATAATTCACAGTTCTAGCCTACATGGAACCATTTATATAAGTTCTTTTAATTCTGTAATTATCTGAATACATTTATTTATCTATATATCTTAAATAGTAATATAAAAGAGGTGTTTGAAATGGAAAGTGCTCAAATAGTTGAAAATTATGCAATTGTTACCTTAGGGGTTATTGAAAAGCCAATACCCTCAATTTTACATTTACAAAAGGAAATATTTCTTCTTTCTCAAATGAAGAAGGAACTACAACTCGACTTCAATTTCGAAAAGCATTACAAGGGCCCATATTCTCAAGTTTTGACTAACATTATAGAAGATCCCGTTTATGTAAATGATGCTTTTAGTATACATAACGGTAGTATATCTTTATCTAACTCCGGAAGTGAATTTTATAATAAGCTTGTGGAAAATAACAAGTCAAATAGGTCTTTCGTTAACACGACTCTTGCAATAAAGTTTATTAGATCTTTATATGATGATCTGAGTGAAGATGAACTTCTTTTTCTCATCTATGACTCTTATCCATCATATACTGAATTTTCTAGCGTTTCCGATAAGATAATGAAGAATAAGATTAGCAGTCTAAGAATAATAAATTCTCTACTAAATAAGAAGGCAATTACTAATGCGAGATATTTAGAGTTAAAGGAAAAGTATGGTAGATAAAAAAGATTTAATTGCTGATACTACTTTCTATTCATGTTTTTTAGATTGTATAAATGATGAAAAACCTTTGATAAAAATATTAGAGAGTTTTAAGACTCATTTATCTCCAATCCTTCATAAAGAATTAAGCAACTCTCCTAATATACACCTTTTGAAAGATAAGATGAATATTTTTCATAATTTTACTAATATTGGTCTGGATTTAAGTGCAGCAGCAAAACCTTTCTTTTCCAATCAAGAAAGAGATAAAGGTGAGGCTGAAATATTAGTTTTGGCTTATATTTGTTATAATATGGGGATGGAGATATCAATTATAATTGATGAAATAAGCAAGAAAGATTTGCTTTTAAGATTGATTCCTCAGTTGAAAAACAGTACTACTGGAACAATCAGTTTTATTGTAAACTGTGTAAATCCATACAATATATTTAATAAAGAAGAGGCTTTGGAATTATTAAGGCTCATTCGCCCTACAAAATTTAGAGTACCCTCTAGAGTTATTGATGAGGCTGAAAAGAGCATAAAATCATTAAAATGAGCGACATAAATATAAAAGAAACAATTGAAGATGAAAATTCTTGGTTTAATGTAAAGAGATATTCAATTAATGGATTAGGGGATAATTTTTCACAAAAAACATTAGATGTAAGCACAAGCAATCTGAATAAAAAAGCTTTTGAAAATGTGGCTGGCCCTACAAAGAAGAATTTTATCTTTGAAAAAAGTAAAAAGATCGGTAGCATTGATGAAGTAAATTCTATAATTAATTCAAGTGATGATCAAAAAACAAAGGACTTTTTCGGTTGGAAAAAATGGTTAGATGAAAGATTTTTAGTAATTAATCTTACATTTCAATTTAACCCATATAAAGAGATTTCTAGCATAGAAAAAATTGGGCGTTTTTTTGACTTTTATTACTCATTTTCTAAGAATATATTATGCGTACCAAATATTAGGACTGAAAAGAGTGCACTTGCTCTTGATGATAAATCTACTAGAGGAAAAGTTAAAATAATAGAAATAGACGACTATATAAGATTTGTTGATGAAGTGTATAATTATTTTTCAATAAAAAACAACAAACATATTTTTGTTCCAATATCTTTAAGATTTTCTATGGGAGATATACAAAAACTTATAGAACATTACATAAAGAAAGAATATTTTTATTATTGGATAGATTTTGAAGGCAAAACATTTGAACCAGCACAGACTGCTAGATTAAGAGCAATAAATAACCTTCTTAAAGAAAAGAACTTCTTTGATAAAACTATTGCTTATTTTACGAACATTAAGAGGGAAATTAAATCAAATGTTAAAGAAGATAATAGTCCTGCTTCTGATGTATTAGGAACTTTATTCGGAGCTAATATTGTGGGTGTAGATCGAGATCCGCCAAGATTATTCCCGAACGGACAAAAGGTTCAGCCTATAGCCTTTGCACATAAGGCTAGATTGTTTGATGATTCAACATATTATTATAAGAAAACCCAACAGGCTGATCTACTTACAAGACCTGTTAATATAACTACAAATTCTCTAAGACTGGATAAAGAATTTGTAAGTCAACGTGAAAATTTCCTTAAAGACCTAGAATTGCAGAAATATCTTAAAACAAAAGAAATGTTAAAGACCTATAGAGATGGTAAAATACTTTCAGAGCTTCAAAAAGAAACTTCTCGTAAAGGCAAATCTATTTGGTGAACAATTTAATTAAGCATTCTTTAACTGCTTAACAAGCTCCATTATCTTTACCATCTGTATCTCCATTGTAGACATCTTTTCCTGCAAAAGTTCTTTTTCCTTTTCAGTGCGTTCCAAACGTTTTTCTAGTTCTGTTTTTGTCGTATCTACAAAAAGGTCTTCCTCGGCTATAGTATCTTTCATACCTAAAAGCTCACTATAATAATGGATTTTGTCTGATTTTTTCCAACCAAAGCGATATTTTAAAGCACTTTCAGACTTGTAGCGTGGAAGCCAATAACAACATGAAATATGGCGAAAATCATACATAGTAATGTTAGAATATTTTTCACCAGCCTGACTTGGGTGACTTCCAAATATTTTTGTGGCTAGTCTCTTTAAATAGCGATTAGCAGTAGAATGCTCTATATCAAATAACTGTTCATGAGGTTGTAGTTTTTTAGATTTAATATATTCTCTAAGAAGTTCTGTGCAAATCATCAGTTTTATTCTCCTGCCAAATGTTTTACTTGCTTCTTCCCTTATATTCAATTCTTTATAGTCGTTGAATAAATCAGAAACTTTTACATTGACTAGTTCAGTAGGAGCGCGAATGCCTGTATCAAAAAGAAAATATATTAAGACTTTATAGTCAAATCTTGCATTTTCAGCCATTTGCCTGACTTGTTCTTCAGTAAGATATACCCATTTGGGTTTTTCTTGTTTTGTATTAAGATCATCTGTTAAATCTTTTATCTCAATCCCTTTCTTACGGCTAATCTTCTGATACCAATGCCAAAATGCTTTGAAAACTCTTGCATAAGTATCAACAGAAGTATAAACTTTTCCATCCACCCTTCTAATAATACCAGATTTCATATCTGAAAAGAAGTTTATTATTTGGTCTTCAGAGATTTCTATAATTGAGCTTATAGCAAACTTATTCTCAAATTGGCGAGCAAAAAAGTGCATTTTATCACGAAGACAATTTAGACGATTATAACCTCTGCTTCCTTTTACACTTCCAGCTGCAATATTTGCACCGCGCTCCATGTCATTAAGATAATTAAGGATTAAATCTGAGTTTTGCTTGGAAATACCTGGAATTCCCCCACTTACCTTTTCACGCCAAGTCTTGTATTTTTCCTCGTGGTTGTATGGATCTATTTTCATGCTCTTCCGTATTAAATCGCTTAAAAAAGCGACTGCTACCTAAGAGCTATATGGTGAGTCTCCGCGAAATGCCAAAAATGCCTACGCCCAAACCAGGAATCGAACCTGGATATCCTTTCGGAAATGCGAGTTCCAGTCGCATGCAATTCCACTATGCGATTTGGGCTTTTTGCAAAAATATGTATTAAAGATGTCTTTTAAACCTTATTTCCTTCTCTCATAAGTCGCAAACTCGTATCCCTTACCTCTTTGGCTTGCAACTTTTCTCCAATCAACCACATCAAATTCAGGAAAGAAAGAATCTCCATCAGGTCTTTGATGAACATGAGTTATTTCCATCTTGTCCACCAAATCAATAGTTTGCTTGTAAATATCAGCCCCGCCGATAATATAGAAAATTCCATCTTGTCTGAATCCTTCACACATTTTTATAGCATCATCTAATTTTCCAAAAGTGACTAATTCTCTGCTATTTGGAATTGCATAATTATCTCTAGTCAATACAACATTCAATCTATCTTTTAGAGGCTTTCCCAAAGAATCATAAGTTTTTCTTCCCATTAAGACTGCGTGTCCAACTGTTAAATTTCTAAACCTTGACAAATCTTCAGGTATCCTCCAAGGCAATCTGTCGTTTAATCCAATTACTCCATTATCTGCAACAGCAGCAATTATAATTCCAGACATTTAAACCGCCATAGTCCTCTTTATTGTAGGGTAGGGATCATAGTCAGATAATTCAAAATCGTCAGTAGTTAAATCTTCGAGTCTTTTATTTGCAATGCTCAATCTAGGAAGTTTTCTAGGGGCCCGAGCAAGCTGTTCAATTATTCCAGTAACATGATCGAGTCCAGTTTCAAGACCTGCTTCAGCAGGTGCAACGCTCTCAATATAAGTTTTCAATCTCAAAAAATCATCAGGCGAAGAACATTTTCCAAGCATTTCTTCAACTTTATCCAAATGTCTTCCATACCAAGCACCCCTATCTCCGCGACCGCAATAAAAATGAGCATCTCCAAAACTATGTATAAATCTTCCAGGTTTTAATCCAGTTTGTCCAGCAAGGATATGAGTAAGTAAAGCATAACTTGCAACATTGAATGGAACTCCTAAAAACATGTCTGCAGATCTTTGGTACATGTTACAGTCTAATTTTCCATCAGCAACATTAAACTGAAAGAATGAATGGCAAGGAGGTAATGCCATATTATCCACCTCTGCAGGATTCCATGCACTAATTATCTGTCTTCTAGAATTTGGTGAATCTCTAATCATTTTAACAACCTTATCCAATTGGTCGATTTCTCCAGAATTGGTTTTCCAAGATCTCCATTGTTTTCCATAAACATCTCCTAATGTTCCATATTGTCTAGCGAATTCATCATCATTTTTAACACGATTAATAAAAGCAGATTTCTCATCATTCCATTGTTGAGTATATGGTCTAACTTCTTTATCTCTGCATTGTGCTCTCAAAAAATGGTGAAATGCATTATCATCCCAAATATGAACTCCATTTCTCAAAAGAGTTCTAATATTTGTATCTCCGCTTAAAAACCAAAGTAACTCATGAGCAATATGTTTGAATGGAACTCTTTTCGTAGTAACTAAAGGAAAACCTTCAGATAGATCATATTCTGTCTGACCTCCAAATCTAGATATAGAATCGACACCCGTTCTATTTGGCTTGTAAACAGTGTGTTTATCAGTTAAAACTCTTAAAGAATGATCCAGATACTGCTTCATCAACAAAAACAAACTATTTTTATTTAAATACAAATATATTCTGAGAAATATACAATCAAAGTTTACTCAAATAATCTTTAATAAACGGCCATGACATCCTAGTCCAGCCTTCTACATTAGTTGAAGGGTCTCTAAATAATTTATCAACTTCATCAATAGAGTAAAATCTACCATGAGCCATTTCTTCAGCAGGTTTAACTTCATATTCCGTTTCAGCAAGAGCAACAACTCCAAAATGAACTTCTCCAACGGGTTCAGAATCATCGTTAATGAATCCGACTATTTTAGGCACGGGGTATTCTGAAATAATTGTTTCCTCTCTTAGTTCTCGAATCATGGCCTGAGTTATCGGGTCTCCTTTTCCTTCAAGCAATTCTTTTTTATCAATATGCCCTCCAACTCCTCCAGAATATTTATTATGTAGTCTGGACTCGTTTCCTTTAGTATCTCTTTGATAAAGAAAAGCTTGCTTTGTTTTAGGATTTACTAACCAGACATAAGGGATTGGTTGTTGCCAATTTGGATTGCTTTCAAGCTCTTTTGTTCTAATTTGATAATTGATGTTGCCAAGAATCAAACTCATGTAATCTTTTAGTTTAGACGGGACAAATCCTTGAAATGGGCCTTCTTTAAATAAAACATCTCTCTTAACAACAAGAATTTCATCTCCCATTCCCATAAATCAGACTAAAATCTATATTATTTAAGCATTTATGTAAATTATTTCTTAAAAGAAGACATAACAATCTTCTCAATAATTCTCTTCAAAACCGAAGGTAACCATCCTGTCCAAACAAAACATCTGTGCTCTATAACTCCTCTATTCTTTCCTAAAGAAATAACCATCAATCTTTTCTTTGAAATATATTTCTTCATCTCCTTGCCATTGAGCAATGCAATAATATTATTTGCAACAATTTCTCCATGTTTTTCAGCAGTTTGTGCAGTTTTCTCTTCAATAATATTTGATACATCTCCTGCAACAAAAATATTTTCCATTCCAGGAATTTGTAGGAACTCATTTACTTCAATTCCTTTAGGTGCAAATTTGGAAAAATCCCCTTGCATAAAAGAGATATTTGGTTTAACCCCGACAGTAAAGAAAACCATATCATAAGGATATTCTTTACCACTCTCACTCTTCAAATTTTTCTTATCCCTGTCAATAATTCTTTCATTAAATACTATTTTCACACCTCTATCTTCTAAAAACTTGCGAGCATAATTACTAGTCTTGATATTATTTCTCTCAAGTATTTTATCTCCTGAACTTATTACAGTTACTTTCTTATCTGTGTAATGTGTAGCAATTTCAGCAGCTAATTCAACACCAACAAGACCTGCTCCAACAATTGCTATTTTTTGTGAATTTTGTATTTTCTTATTTGCTTCAAGCAAATGTTTAACTCTAGTAGTGAAGTAAGTATCCTGTTCCTTTATAGGAGTATTATAATTACTGCCGGATGCAATAACTAAATAATCATAAGGAACTTTCTTTCCATTCATAAGAAAAACATTTTTTTTATCTATTTTTTTAACATGTCCAACAAGAACTTTTCCTTCAGGCAAATAATTCTTATGCTTTACATGTAATTTTTTATAATGCTCTGGTTCAACTAAAACTCTCAATATTCCAGGGGTATATTCAAAATAATCCTCAGTATCAATTAAAGTTAAATGACATTTACCATTCAATTTTTTAGCAACTCTGGCACCAGCAAAACCCCCTCCAATAACAACAACTCTTTTCATACAATTCAAAGAAAAACTTTGATTATAAATCTTGTTTTCTGGCTTTATACCTATCCATTCTTAATGCCTGGCTCACTGTCAAAGCAGTCCTTACAACTTTGCAATCATGATATTTATTATTAAGGTAATCGGCAAGTCTCTTGCAGTCTATTAAACTCCCTCTCATATATTCTGGAGTTTTAGAAAGTATGTTGGCTTCTGTCCTTTCATCTGAAGACCACATAGTGACACCTCTCGCTTCCGCAGCAAGTTTCCAATTGATTCTATTTTGTTCTTCAGTTAATCCATGAATTCCTCTTCCAAGTTCTTTAGCCCTTTTTCCAGCTTGCCCGCTATTTACTTTTCTAACCTCTTCAGTTAATCCGTGTATTCCCTTACCATTCTCCAACAATTCTATCCCTCTAATTATCAATCCTCTAGAGTATAGTTCTCTTCTTTCTTCATCAGGCAATAAACCTTCATAACTTGATACTCCAAAACTTCCATTATGCCCACTGAGTGCTTTTCTAGCAGCCCCTAAAACTACTTGTTCGCTAGCGTTTGGCAATCTACTAGCAAGGTTCATTTCTACAACCGCTTTTGGAACGCTAGATAATTTCTTAACTAAATCGACTAATTGTTCTCCATAAAGTCTTTGAACCTCTAAGCCCAGCTGGGCAGACATCCTTGCCGCTACATACCTATCAGAAGAGGTTATGTTTCTTGTAACCATATAAAAAATCAAAAACTCTCTCTTTTAAAGCTTACTAAAAAATTATTCCTTAATATCAATCTTAATCTGAACAGATCTCGGAATCTTAAGCATCATCAGAGGTCTTAAAACTCTGTCTTGAGCAGGCATATCAATTATTCTCTTGTGAACTCTCATTTCAAATCTGTCAAATGTAGCTGTGCCGTTTCCACATGGAGATTTTCTCGTAGTAACTTTCATATGTCTTGTAGGCAATGGAATAGGTCCTCTCATGTTTATTCCTGATTTATTAGACAAATCTTTTATCATTTCGATA
>CAYMJZ010000016.1:0-11674 GCA_964391445.1 Candidatus Woesearchaeota archaeon | reverse complement strand
GGTTACGGTTTTGATACTTTCTGGTTTGTTCTTGCAAAAGGCTAATTGGAGACAATGGATGCCTACATTCTTCTGGGGAGGAGTTATTATTGCATTGATAATAGTAATATCTGTTTTGAATAGCTTTGCATGGTTTGGAAGTGTTTGGTGGCAGACTAATTGGGTTTCAGTTGTTTGGATAGTTGTGTTGATTGCAATATTGGCACCTTTGATTGTGACTCCTAAGACTGACGATGAAAAGAAGATTGAAGAAGGAAACTTTAAGCTTCCTTTTGACAAGGTAAGATAATAATGGTTGCAGACGTATCTAGTTTTGTTTATTTTGGTCCGGTTTTAGTTTTTATTGCAGTTTTTGGGATTATGGTTGCTTTTCTTCATAAGACAAAGCTTCTTTGGGATAATTTAGCCTTCAATATTTTTGTTTCATTTGTAGTCGCTACGATATTCATTACAGCTTCTAGTGCTGGAGTTGTTTTATTGAATGCTATTCCTTGGTTTGCTGTTTTAATTGTAGTCTTAGTTTTAATGATGGCTATGATTCAATTCATGGGTAAAAGCGCAGAAGGTATATTTGGAAAGGGATTTGCTTGGGTGTTTATTGTTTTATTAATAATAATATTCTTGATATCTGGAATAAAGGTATTTTCTCATACTCTTGCTCCTTATCTTCCTAGCGCTACATATGAAGAGGTTTCTGGAGGAGATCCTCAATTAGTTAGCTTTTTTGCATGGCTTTATTCTCCTAAAGTAAGAGGTTTCTTTTTGATAATTATTACTGCTGCAATTGTTACTTGGTTTATGATTAAGGGCGGATTAGCTGGCGGAAAAAGTAAATAAAAAGATTTTTACTTTTTATGGTGTTCTGTATTCTTTTGATGTTTTTGACCCAGGACTTTAGCGAATGTCTTTTGAGTCTCGATTAACTCTGTTTTAATATCTTCAACATTGGTTACATAATCTCCTACTTTTCTTAGAACTGATGCTTGTAATGTATCTATTATTTTTTCAATTCTTTTTAATCTGTCTTCAAGAGCTTCAGTTTTGGTTTCAAATTCTGTTTTAAAGTTAGACATTCTTTCTAATTTTTTTCTAACATCAGATAATTTTTCCGAGACTATTTGTTCCGATATTTCCATTATAGTATCGCTACTTAGTCCTTGAGAATAATCATAGTTTTGTTGATAGTTTTGAACTTGAGATTCTGGGCTATAACCTGAAAAGTATTCTTGTTGTGGTGCTTGAGGCATTTCTTGTTGAGTAGGCATCGATTGTTGCATTTCTTGCATATTATTTGAAGAATACTCTTGCTGATACTCTTGTTGCATTGGGGCTTGTGCATCTGAAGGCATTGGAGGAAGAGGTAATTCCGGCTCTTCTACTGCTTGTTTTATCTTGCTTTGAGACATAGCTTCAGATATTGCTCTGTAAGGATTTCCTTGTTCTTGCAACTTTAGGATTATTTGATCATCTTGCATTCCTGTTTGACGCATTCTTTGTACTTCTTCTAGTAATCCCATCAGTTCTTTTTACCTCTTGCAGTCATGAATAAGTCTATTTGTCTTTGAAGCATAAGCAACTCCTCTTTTCTTGCAGACTCTGAAAGTTGATCTGCTACTTTTTTTAGGAAATCTTGTATTTTAATGTTTTCTTCTCTTGTTTTTGAGAGCAATTTTTTTATTTCTTGTATCTCTTGAATCATAGACTCTCTTTCCTCGACCATATTCTTTCCTATTAAGATTATTCTATCTCTAAGAAGTCTTTGTTTTTCTTCTATGTCTTTCAATCTGCCAGATGAATCTGCTGAATATTCTTCTGATGGCTGATATTCTTGAGGCATGTTATTTTATAGAGCATTGTGTTTAAAACTGTTTGTAACTGGATAATATGAATTTATTTAAAGGTATGATTTTTATCTAATATATGAACATTGCTAAAACTTTCCTCTTTTTGTTTATTTGTTTCTCTTTAGTGATATCTGTGTTTTTTTCATTTAAGAGTTTTACAGGTTATTTGGTCTCGGACATATCTGACGGTACTGGAAACATGAAGTCCTTTTTCTTTTTACTTGTAGGATTGGTTGGTACTTTTATCTATATTAAAGCATTTAGGAACAAGTAAACTATTTAATTCATGAAGAGGTTTGTTTAGTATGGTGTTTAAGCTGAATTCTCCTGTATATTCTACAGAGCTTCAGAGAAAAGAGGGTGAAACGATATTATATATCAATTATTTAGGAGCTCCTATAATTCCTTCTATATCTGATTCTTCTGAAGTCATGGGTAGGGTTATTGATGCATTAATAGATAATCCTGAAGTTTCAAGAGTTATCTTAGTTCAACAGAGAAATTATAATTATCCTTTTGAGCAGGTTTCAATATTGCTTGAAATAGCCCAACTTTATACTTATTTGCTCAAACAAGAGAGAATATTATCTCCAGAAAAATTGAGTTTGTTTTCAGGATTAGATTTTGTACCTGCTGAGATTAGTTATCTTATTAGTCTATTAAGACAAGATCCTGCTTCTTGTTATCTAGAATTGTCTAAGAGAATCTCAATATACAAGAAAGGTCCTCAAAATACACACATTAATAGTTATGTCAGTTTGTTGACAAGATTTAGAGAGTTGTTAATTAAAACGAAGTTAATTTCTTCTTCGTTAGATGTTATAGATACATATGCAGTAGGAGATAGAAAAATTTATTATTCTATATTTAGGCCGGACATATTGCCTAATTTTACATTTACAAGACTTGTAGCCCAGATACCAGAAAATGCAGAGCTTATAGATCAATATGAAGTTAAGTCTGGATTCGAAGATGTTCCTGTAATGGTATTGAAAATAGAAGGAGACTCAAAATATCTTTATCATATAACTCCTCCAGAATATTCTTTATCTGAAGAACATCATTATTTGTTAAATTTAGGAAAAAATGTTTTACTTGAGTATCAACCTAAATCTGAAGAGTTTGTTGATTCTGAAAAAGTTAGGAGTCTGTTCTTTAATGTTGCTAGAGATTTGCTTTCTGAATTGTCTCAGAATAAAAGAATTCCTTTGAATTATAGAGAATTGAATTCGCTCGCTAAAATACTTGTAAGGCAGACAATTGGTTTTGGTTTGATTGAAGTTTTGTTATTTGATGATAATCTTCAAGACGTTTTTTTGAATTCTCCTGTTGGGCAGAATTATGTTTTTGTAAGGCATGCTAAATATGGTGATTGTGTTACAAATATATTGCCTTCATATGAAGATGCGGATTCATGGGCATCTAAACTTCGTTTACAAAGCGGAAGACCTTTAGACGAGGCCAATCCCATACTTGATACAGATATTTTCTTTGGTAATGTAAGAGCTAGAGTTGCAGCAATTCAGCGTCCTTTGTCTCCTAGCGGAATTGCATATGCATTACGTAGACATAGAGAAGATCCTTGGACTTTGCCTTTATTTGTAAACAATAAAATGATTAATTCATTTACTGCAGGATTACTTAGCTTTTTAATTGATGGAAATAGGACTATGTTAATTGCTGGAACTCGTTCTTCAGGAAAGACTTCTCTTCTTGGAAGTGTTATGCTTGAAGTTATTCCTTCTGTAAGAACTATTGTAATTGAAGATACTTTAGAATTGCCTGTTGATTCTCTTCGTAAACTCGGATATAATATCCAGAGGATGAAAGTACGAAGTGCATTACTTGAGTCTACTACAGAGATTGAAGCAGCCGAAGGAATACGTGCTTCTTTGCGTTTGGGAGATTCTGCTTTAATTGTTGGAGAAGTTAGGTCTTCAGAGGCTAAGGCACTTTATGAAGCAATGAGGGTTGGAGCATTAGCTAATTTAGTTGCAGGAACTATTCACGGAGCTAGTCCTTATGGAGTATTTGATAGAGTTGTAAATGATTTAGGAGTTCCAATAACTAGTTTTAAGGCTACTGACATAATTGCTGTTGCAAATCCTATTAGAACTCCTGATGGGTTGCATTACAAAAAGAGAATTACTCAGATTGCTGAAGTTAGAAAGCATTGGACTCGCGACCCTCAAGATGAAAAAGGATTTGTTGATCTTGTTAGATATAATGTCGAGAAAGATGAACTTGAACCAACAGATGATTTGATGAATGGAGATTCAGAGATAATTAAGGAAATAGCTGGAAATGTCAAAGGATGGGCTGGAAATTGGGATGCTGTTTGGGATAATATTATATTACGTGGAAAGATAAAACAAGAAATTGTAGATGTTGCTAAGAAAATGCAAATGCCTTCTTTGATGGAAAGTAAGTTTAATGCTCTCTCAAATGATATGTTTCACAGAATAAGCGAGAAAGTTACTAGAGAAGTTGGTTTGCCTGTTTCAGAGAGAGTTTTTCCAGAGTGGAGAAGCTGGTTGATGAACACTGTCAAGAAGATTTAACCTAGGCCTGCAAGGGCTACGGCTGCCAAGCCTGTTAGGGCTAGAGTTCCAATTAGGGTTGTTATTAGATATAGTGTGATACCTTTCTTTAGATTTCTAGATAATTCATTTTTCTCTTGTAATTCATCTTTACCTGAATCAACTGTAACTAGGGTTCCTGTTAAGATGAATATTATTTCCACTAAGTAAATTCCTATGCTTACTTGTACAAAATACGGCGGTACAACAGAAGTGATATCAAATAGATTTACTATGTTTCCTATACTGCCTATACCTGCTATTTCTGCTCCTCCAGATGTTAGATCTGAAAGAGACTTTAGTTTGTTTAGGATTACTGCTATCATAGATGTTAGGCCAACTATGATTCCTGATAAAAGAGGGGCAAGGAACACCATGTTTGAACGCATGTCTGAAACTACTTCTGCTAAAAGGTCTCTAAGTCTGTCGTTTATTTTTTGAATATTTTTTACATAGTCTGAAATTGACATCATCGCTCTGGCTGCAATTTTTAGGCCTTTTTTTACAGATTCAATAAGTATTTTCATGCTTGTTGAAATTATTGCAGAAGGATAGTAGATTATTGCTCCACGTTGAGGATTGAATACTGCTTGGTCTATAGGCATACCCATTTGTTGTATGTTTTGATTTACTAGATAGAAGAAACTTTGAGTTTTCTGACCTTGACTACTTTCGGCAACTCTTGAAAATACTCTTTCTGCAGGGACTCCATCACCTAATCTATTTCCTAATTGGAATAGAGTGGAAGTGAATTCTTTTTCTAATTCCTTTGTTTCTTTTCTTGCTTTTATTATTTCTTTTGTTTTTAGTTTGTAAGATATGCTAAAGAAAGATGCTATTGATAGAGGTATGAATAAGGAGAGCATTACTCCTAATATTCCAAAAGGACCTACTGTACTACTTCCTAGAGTTTTGAAATCAAACAGGAACTCATTTTGGAAGAATGGGAAACCTAGTTCTCCGAAAGTGTAATCGCTCTTTATTCCTAAAATGCTAGTTATGAAATCGCTTTGCATTATAAAAGGAAGAAGGCCTATAATGAATAGAGGTATGCAAACTATTCCTGCAATTAACCAGGGTTTTGAAGATACGAATTTGTAATATTCTGGATTTTTTTCTATGTTTGAATTTTCACCATATCCCCCAGGTCTTTTTAGAAGAATTTCAGATGTCATGAAATAAACTCCTAATGGAATAATTAAATTGAAAATTACGAATAAGTGATACCACTTTAGACCTCCTGCAATAACTACTGATGCTAGAGGAAGAAGAGCTAGTGCAAGGGTTGGAAGAATAATCCCTAACATGTAAACATTTGTTAATGGAGCACGAATGTCTCTTGAATATGAGAGCATTTTATCATATACTCCATCTAACATTACTTGCAATGCTCTTTCTAGAGTGTTAACTCTTTGAGCATCTGAAGGTTCGTAAAGACTTGATTCTATTAAGTGGAAAGATTCTATAAATTCAGGAGAGTAGTCTCTCCATGTTTCCAAATAAGCATCAAGAGATTGTTTTACTGTTTGAAATCTTCCTGTTTCTACATCATAAAGAACTTTTTTGAAATCTAATGCTAATGGAATGTCTAAATGTTCTGAAGTGAATTGTACTGCTCTTTCTAAGTTTGATGTGTGTTTCATGTAAATAACTATGTACAAGATAGCAGGAATCATTTGAGAAGATGCTTTTAATCTCCAAATATTTGAAAGCCTTTTTGGCATGGAGTAAACATAGAAATAAACAAACACACTTAAAATAAATCCTAGAAATGTTAACATTATTGGAAATGGCTTTCCTAAAATTATTGCGCTTGTTACTATTGTAAATGTTAAAAATAGCGTTAGGAGCATTGCAACTATTGCTAGGCCTGCTGATTGAGATGGAGTAACATCTAAATGAGCAATGTCTAGATATCTTTGTATTTTAGAGCTCTCTTTATCTGAGACTTTTATTTTTATTATTCTTCCTAAAGAATCTGCCCATCTTTTATACTTTGATAGGTCTGGAAGCATGTCTTGTTTGAATTGTTCATAATCTCTTGAATATACTGGGCTAGCTGTTTGATCTGTCTCTATTTGAGACTGTATCTTTTGCTGATACTTCTTTAGAATTTCATCTGTTGTTACCACTTTTTATGCCTCTTTTTATATAAGAAAGATATCTTTTTTATATTATTAAATGTGTGTCTATTGAAAGGTTTATATTGAAGCTTTTGTTTTGGTTGTTATGAAGAAAAAAGGACAGATTGGATTTAATGAACTTATTCCATGGATAATTGCTTTGGGAGTATTTGCACTTGTTATATTTCTTTATATTGCTTTTAATAATAAAGGGAATAGTTTAATTGATTTTCTTAAGAATATGTGGAGATTTGGTTCATGATTAGAAAAGGGGAAATTCATTGGAGCTATATCATTGGTGCAGTTTTAGGCGGAATCATAATTTATTTGATTTTTAGTGGTGCTTGGAAAACAATTCAGCCTATTGTCTTTGCTGTCGAATTAATTGGATTCAATGTTTCTAACCCTCAAGGAAATGGAATTGTAGGTGTAAATTTAGTTAGTGGAAATTTGGAATATTATGATGGAGAAGGATTCAAAAAATTTACAAATCAAGAAGTTGCAGTTTTGGGAGGATATCTGTTTAATGTGTTAGATACTAAAAATAAAATTGATGATTTTTATTTTAAAACAGATAGAAGGCCTGAAAAATTGAATGTTGAGATTAATCATTGGAGATATTGGGATGTATCTTTAGGAAATAGCAATAAACTTGCTTTCATTATTAATTTTAAGAATAAAGCGTCTTTTGAAAATTTATTGTTTAATTCTCTTGAATATGTTGAATTAGATAGCAATGGCAAACCTTTATTGTTTGGTAATTACGAGGGCTCTAATTTTCCTAGTTTTGGAAAGATTGAATTTCAAGAGAATTCTGACAAGGTTGCTAGTCTAATTGCTTGGAGAGATTCCATATTGCAAGGAAATTCTTGCGAGAAATTTTTAACTCTAAGGGTTAAACAAAATGGTGTCGAAAAAGACTTAGAATATGCGGTTAGAAAATCTGATAATCATATTGTTATCGATTTAACTAAACCTATTGAATTCAGAGTGGATAAATGGAGTAATGAAAATTGTTTCACTTTTGATAATTATGTAGATATATCTGTGGGCAAATTAGAGAATATTTCTGTTGAATTAATTTACACAGAGTATGATGGATCTGATAATGATAGAAAGTTGACTTGGGAAGGTACTAAATGGATTATTCAAAAATCTAGTGATGAAGAGAAAGATAAATATTATTCTGGCTTTGAAAGAAACAACTTTTACAATGGATTGATTGCTTTGTCAAAACCTAAAGGGATACTTGAAGTATTGGATGTTATTTTTAATTATGGTTCTAAGACTGGACAAGGGGTATTTATTGGTCCTAATAACCTGCCCCTTAATATTCAATCTTTTGGAAATGAAAAAGAATGGAATGAATGGAAGGGAACGCAGAATTTGAATAATGAAATAATAAATGATTTCATTTATAGGATTTTAGAAGAATATGCTAAACAGTTAATTATTGAGGGCTTGAATCAAAATGCTTAGGAAAGGAATATTTTCTAGTTTGACTGAAATATTGGCTTGGGTTATCTTTGCTATTCTTGCCGGTTTTGGTTTGTTTTATTTGTTAAAGAGGGTTGGGATAGTTTGAGGTTTTATTGGGAAAGCATTTAAAGTTCATTTTAATAAATTTATAATGGATAAAAAAGGCGAATTGAGTTCCACAGCTCTTGTTACTATAATCTTAGCAGTTGTCGGTTTTATTCTTGTAGGACTTGCTTTATACAATATTTTTAAGGACGATTCATTGACTAATAGAGATTTATGCAGACTATCCGTTCTATCTAGGGCTACTGTTCCGTCTGCAGGGCAGCAATTTGTACCTCTTAATTGTCAAACCGAAAAGATCTGTCTTACCATTAAAGGTGAAAATAATAATGGCTGTAAGCAATTTGCTGGAGAAAAAAATGTTAGAAACGTCGAAGTTAAGATTGATGGAAGTCTAAACGATGCTAAAGCTGTGGAAACTATTCAGAGAGAAGTTGCTAATGCAATGTATGATTGTTGGCTCATGACTGGTCAAGGAAAGTTAGATATTTTTCCTCCAGGTGATGTCACTAGTTCTCCGGCAGCTAAATTCTTTGAACAGATAGCTGCAGATACTGATTTGACAAGTTTAGAGGTTAAACCAAGTTGTATTGTTTGTTCTAGGTTGGCTTTTTCAGATGCATTGTATGAAGCAAATAGAAGATTAGAATCTGAAAGTGGGTCTGGATTTTTGAAAGATATTGATTTTAACAATTATATGTCTACCCAAACTGTTGGAAATACAGGGAAGACTTATGCATCTATATTTACAGGTGGTTCTGCTACAGGATATAGTTCAATTGCTCAAAAAGAAAACCTTTCTTTAATTGAAGGAATCAAGGCTCCTAGTGTCTCTAGTCAAATATCTGTTGTTTTTGCACAAATTAAGGTTTCAGGTGTTGATCCCAAGGATCAGTTTTGGAAAACTTTGAGCAATGGCGCGATTCTTGGAGCCATCGGTATTGCAACAAGCCCTGGTAGCGCAACTAATTTACCCTTAGGGTTGTTTAAAGTTGCTACTGCTGGCGCTGTTTCTACTGCTCTTGCTTTCGATGCAGAAAAAAACCTTAATGAATCTCAAGCCATTTCTGCTACTACTTGCGGCCAATTTGAAAGTACTAGTAGAGAAGAACAAAGAGGATGTTCTCTTGTTAAATTAATGAATTGGGATATTAAAGAGGTTAATTCTCTTTGCTATAATATTGAGGGTAACTTATAATGGAAACTAATGAATTCCTTGGATTGATTATATCAATTATAGGAGTAGTATTGCTTGGGCTTTTTGGAGTTAAATTATATAATTTTTTTGTCGATGCTGAGATGAAAAATGCTCAAGCATTTATTGATGATTTGGCTGGAAAAATAGATTTGCTTGAAAATGAAGAGAATAACACTTTTGTCTTGAGAGGAGTTTCTGGGTGGATTTTGACTGGTTGGAATAAAGAGATTCCTATTGCTTTAGAAGGAGAAATAATAGGAAAGGATAGGAAACCGCAGAAATGTTTTGAAAATAACTGCATATGTTTGTGTGAATCTGTTGAAAAATGCCAAGAAGTTGGATATTGTAAGACCATCGATAGAGATGTAAAAATTATTAGCCAATTAGAATATACTGCAGGAAATGATGAAGGGGTTTATACTGTTAGAATAGTTTCATCTTGTATTCCTCAAAATAATCAACTTATGGAATTTTTTGTGGGTAAAAAAAGCAACACCATTTCGATATCTCATGATTATGGGGTGCGCGAATCTCAATGGGTTAGTGAAAATAAGATTAATGGTCAAAAATTAGAGGGTTTAGAATTGTTTACTAATGAAGATGGGATTGTTGGTAAGCTTGAAGGATCATGTCTTTTAAGTCAAGAGGTTGTTTCTCGTGGATAATAAAGCGAATATCGTAATGGATAATATAATCTATATTATTATTTTTGCCTTATTTTTTGTAATAATGTTTTGGGGAATAAGTTCTTATTCAGATGGAAGTGCATTACTCGAAGATATTTATGCCAAGGAAATTGCTCGAGTGATAAATACTGCTACTCCTGGAATGAGCTTTAAAATTGATATAAGTAAGATTGCAGTTGTTGCTTTTAATAATGGAAAGGCTTTTTCAGATATAATAGATATTGATAACGTAAACAATGAAGTTAGAGTTAGTTCAAGATTGGCTTCCGGGACTTCTTACAAGTTTTTTAATGATGTGGACATTGTAAATTGGGATGTTATTCCTGTTTCTGGCAAGGCTGAAGGAACAAGGTTTGTTTTTGAAGTTGTTAAAAAAAAGAGGGCTGAAGCATGAATAGAAAAGGAGTTTTGGGAACGGGAGTCTTGTATTCGATTTATTTTTTTATGATGGCCGTAATCGCTATCGGAATTTATGGAGGAATGATTGGATATTTTGGAACAGGATATGATTATAGAAAAGCTGAATCAAGAAACTTGCTCGATTCTGTGAGAGATTGTGTAAATTTAGAAAATTTAGATTTTAATTCTTTAGCTCCTGAAGTTTTCTATCAGAAGTGCAGGATAAGCAAACGAGTCATAGAGGATGGAAGACACATGATTTATTTGAAAGATAAGAATGGAAAGGAATTTACATTTGGTGTTGCTGATTTTAAGACACGGTGTTTTTTGAATGTTAGAGAAAAAAACAAAGATTATCCTATTTGTTCTGCTTATGGTAAAGATATTTCTGGAGAGAATTATATTTTAGTTGGTAGTTCTCAAAATTCAAGGAGAGTTTTAGCATGAATAAGAAAGGTACAATTGGTCAGATCTTGACTAGCTTTCCTTCAATAATATTTTTGCTTTTAGTTATAATTGCTTATATTGTTGTTTCAACATTTATTGTAAGGGATAATATTGAAAGCTATAATTTAGTTGAGGACTTTCTTGATGATTATATCTTCTACGAGGGAAGAGTAAGTACTATCAAAGAATCTTTTTCTTTTGTTTGCAATGATTTTTCAAAAGCCAAATCTTTCGGAGATGCCTTAGAAGAACATTTTTCAAACAAATACGGGCCTGGAAATTCTTTTGCTTTAGTTTCGCGTAATTCTGGTGGGCCTGGCGGATGGAGCTATAATTTACATGGCCATTATGGCGCTTTTCAAGAATTACTTGAAGAAGAACCAAAATTAGCAAGGTTCGATTTTGAAAGAGTTTTTGATATAGATTCTGGCACTATTAGGACTTATTTTTGTGACGCGGATAACTTTGCTCTTTATATTAAAGAGGTGCAATCATGAATAAGAAGGGACATGTTGGAACCATAATGCTTGTAATCGGGGCTTTCTTACTAGTGGTCTCTTCTCTTTATTTTATGCTTTCAAGCAATACTGATTTGAGCTTGATTAAAGCTCAACTTAGGTCATCTTCCGATTTTGTAGATGTTTCACATAGTTATTTGATTAAAGATATTAAGAATATTATTGATAATTCTATTAACGAATCTAATAGTTCTATTAATTTTGAAATGTCCTTTAATGAGTCTTTAAAGAAATTTGCTTCTGAAAAAAGAACTTCTGGGCTAAACAATAATCTATATGCTAAAATTGCTCTTGGAAATTATTCTTTGCAATTAATTGATGGAAAATATAATCTTATT
>CAYMJZ010000015.1:0-11685 GCA_964391445.1 Candidatus Woesearchaeota archaeon | reverse complement strand
AGACTATTAAGTTTAATGTAAATCCGATAAAGAGTACAATAGATTCAAAAACTATAAGGATGTATGGATATAATAATCAAATTCCAGGACCATTAATAAGAGTTCAACAAGGAAAGACTATTTTTGTTAATGTAACAAATAATCTAGATATGGAGACTACCGTGCATTGGCATGGTCTAAGATTAAAAAATAAATTTGATGGGGTTCCAAATATGACTCAAGATCCTATAGGATCAGGAGATTCTTTTCTTTATGAATTAACTTTTCCAGATGCTGGAATATATTGGTATCACCCTCATGTAAGAGAAGATTATCAACAAGAATTAGGACTATATGGAAATATCTTCGTTGTATCTAACCTGTCTGATTATTATAATAATGTTAATCAAGAAGAATTTGTTTTTCTGGATGATATACAGTTTACAGGGGAAGATATAACTCCCACTTATGTTGATAAGGTAAAGCAAGTACTTATGGGAAGATTTGGGAATAAAATGTTTATTAATGGTAGAGAGTCTTATAATTTAACTGTAAATAAGGGAGATACTGTTAGATTTTATTTGACTAACTCTGCAAATACAAGACTTTTCAATATTTCTATAGAAAATACTGGATTAAAACTAATAGGGAGTGATGGAGGTAATTACGAAAGAGAGTCTTTTATTGATTCTATAATATTAGCCCCGTCCGAGAGAGGCGTTGTTGAAGCAATATTTGAAAAACCAGGAATCTACAAGATAATGCATATTAATCCTGAAAATCAATATGTTTTAGGATTTGTAAGAGTTTTAAGTAAGGATACAAAAATTGATTACTCTTCTGAATTTTTTGCTTTGAGAAACAATCAATATGTAATTAATGATTTAAAAGAATATAGGCAATATTTATCAAAAGAACCAGATGTTAAACTTATTTTAAGCATTGAGTTTCCTGGAGGAAAAATACTTGATCAGAATATAAAAATGAGCCATTCAGATGAATCTGGTCTTGAGTGGGAAGATGGAATAATGCATAAGGCAAATTTAGCAAGTTCAAGCAATACCGTTAGTTGGAGAATAACAGATGAAAAAACTGGAAAATCTAATATGGATATTAAATATAATTGGAAAGTAGGAGACAAGGTTAAAATGAGGATAACAAATGATGAGAATTCTGCTCATCCTATGCAACATCCAATACATCTTCATGGGCAAAGATTTTTAGTTTTATCAATAGACGGAATTCCAAATGATAATTTAGTTTGGAAAGATACGGTTTTAGTACCAACTGGTAAATCTGTCGATTTATTGGTAGATATGACAAATCCTGGAAAATGGATGACTCATTGTCATATAGCAGAACATCTAAGTGATGGAATGATGTTTGAATTTGAGGTAGAAGAATAAACTAAAATGGAGTGTAAATGAATTATCCATCAATAATTACTGTAATCAAACTGACTGCTCTTTGGGTTGCTATTTTTACTACCCTACTTCTAATTTTCAGAAGAAAATTTGTAGATTTAGGAAATAATAAAAAAGAAATTCTTGGAGATAGATCTAAAGCCGTAATTTTCTGGTTAATGGTAATACCTATCCTTCTTTCAACATTTTACATCTCAGGAATGACTATTAGAGAAAATATAATTTCTGTAACGGGCGGTCCTGTTCACTGGCATGCTGATTATGAAGTTTGGGCATGTGGCGAAAAACTTGATTTGATTGATCCTGTATTTCCTAGAAATAAAATAGGTTCCCCACTATTCCATGAGCACAATGATAATAGAATTCATGTTGAAGGAACGGTTCATGAGCTTGATAAAATAACTTTAGGAGCTTACTTTTCAGTAATCAAAGGGGAACTTAGTCAAGGAGTATTAACCTACCCTACAATAAACGGGGTAAGATCGTTAAAAGATGGAGACCAATGTGGTGGAGAGAAGAGTAAACTAAATGTTTATGTTAATGGAAATAGAGTTGAGGACTATGAGAGCTATTTATTCTATCCTGATGCTTATGTTCCTCCAGGAGATTGTATAATCGTAGAATTTAGTTCAACTGAATCAGTTACAACTGATAAGATATGCTCGAGCTGGACAGCTAAAGGCTGGACATATGATAATTTTGATCGTGAAGAAAAGACAGTAGGATATAAAACATGGTAGTAGAATTTTCTTTACCGACATTAAGCGCTGTTGTTGCTACAGCTGTAGTTGATTCTATTAATCCTTGCGCTATAGGGGTATTGATTTTACTTGTTTCAACATTAGTTGTAGCTAAGCGTAAGAAAGATATGCTAAAGATTGGGCTTATGTATGTTGGTGCTGTTTTTCTTACTTATTTTGCATTTGGATTGGGTTTAATCGCATTTCTTTCTTCTATCCCTCAAGTTATAGCTGAATACATATCCATTGCAGTTGGGATAATTGTAGTTTGTGCTGGTTTGATTGAAGTAAAAGATTACTTTTGGTATGGTAAGGGAATTAATTTAGCCATTAATCCAAAATATGTTGCTAAAATAAAAGAGAAGATGACTAAACTCTCTCTAGGAACAGTTATTTTCTTAGGAGTTTTCGTAGCTGCAGTAGAGTTACCTTGCACAGGAGGACCATACTTAGCGATTACACTTTTACTTTCACAGCAATTCAATATGGCTGCTTTCCTAATGCTTGTATTATACAATATAATTTTTGTATTGCCTTTACTTTTGATACTGCTTATGGTAATGTTTGGAGCTAAAGTAAACGAGATAAGGCAATGGAAACAAACAAATAAAGCATATATGAGACTTGCAACGGGAATACTGTTAATAGTTCTTGGATGGCTTTTGATATTAATTGCTAACGGAACGATTAATTTAAATTAGTTTTAAAGAGTCAGTGGCCAAAAGGAGTATATTATGCCGACTGACTGTGGCCAATTTGTCGAAGGAAACCGCTCAAGTAGGGTTTCAAATATCGCAGATCTACTGACTGTCCAAATTCTTTGTATGCTTTGACTTTATTTCTATCCGTAACTACGAAGAACCATTTATCATAGTCTTCTAAAACTTTAAGTTTTTCTTTCATGCGAGAAACTTTGCTTAGTCCTGCACCTGTTTCAACTTCAATTGCATAAGTTTTCTTTCCTCTTTTGAATACTATATCTGGTTTCTTAGTGGTAAATAATTCAACAGAGAACTTTTTCTTTTCAAGATACTGTGCTATATCTAAAGTTACAAATAAATGGTTTAGAGTTTCATTATGTCTTGGTTTTAGAAAGAATTTCTCTTTTTTGTTAGTGACTAAGCTGTGATATTCACCTTGCTGATAATTCTTAATCTCTAACATTCTTATTTCATCTTTGTTTAGGTTATTTACTCTGAATAACCTTTTTGAGAAATCAAGTGAAATCTTTACGCGCTTTTTATCTTTAGATTTCTTTTTTTCCACTAAATTGCTTTGTTTAAGTATCTCATCTGCATTAGTAGTTATTTGTTTATGTTCTTCTTCTGAGGCGATAATCTTTACTTTTGTATGCTCATCTTCAATAATCATTAATCCCTCTCCAATATTTGCAGTAAGTAAAGCAATTTTTTCATTACTGCTTAAATTGAAGACTCTCTTTACATTATCAATAACTGCTGGTTTTTGCTTTAGTAAAATAGTATAGGATGAGTTTGCAAGTACTGATCTTCCAGCCTCACTATTAAGCATCCCTTCAACTTCTTGATTAATCAAATACAACCCCATATTAAACTTCCTGCAAGTTTTTACTATCTCGAAAATGTATGAAGCATCGTGAGACCTTGAAAGTAAAGACCATGCTTCATCAACTACCAAAAGCTTACGCGTTAAATCACTTTTCATCTTATTATAGACATAATCTAAAACTAAAAACATAGTAACAGGTTTTACTTGTTTTGGCAGGTTACCGATATCAAAACAGACAAACCTATTATCAAAATCTATTTCTGTAGGCCTATTAAGAAACGAGAAAACCCCGTCAACATATAGTTTGAGGCGGTTTACAAGGCTTCTAAGCGTACTTTTTTCCATAATCGTAACATTCTTCTCAATTTTAAGAAGACTCGCTAATAAATCGCCCAAAATAGGAGGTTCATTATCCCATGACTCTGCATCGGCAAGTGTGATGCCCTTTCCTTCATAGCAGTCTGTTATTGCCTGATCAATAAACGCTTTCTGTGGCTCACTTAAATCTCCTAACATAACGCTCATTAGGTCCATTAAAGATAGTCTTTTCTGATGAAAGTCATGTCCCATAAGGTCTAAGGGATTAATTATAGTATTTGAGTTCTTGCTTAAATCTATACGTTGACCTTTGAATTTTTCTATAAGATTAGCATATTCTCCTTGTGGATCAATAACAATTACTTTGGTACCATTAAGAAGATGTCTTGTAACAAAGAGTTTTGTTAAATAGCTCTTTCCAGCTCCTGAACTCGCTAAGCAGACTCCATTAGGATTTGAAAGCTTGAAAATATCACGAATAATAGGGATGCCATTATGGTTTACTCCCATCCAGACCCCTGTTTCATCAAATTTGAAGAATGATGAGGTAAAAGGAAAGAAAGCTGATAATGCATGGCTTGTGAGATTTCTTTTTTTATTAAGAAAGTCTTCTCCTAGTGGACTACAAGATTTTAGTCCTTGAATCATTCTAAAATTAGGTTTCTTGGGAATTATTAGTAAGGAATTAAGTTCTGATTCAACTTTTTTTGATAAATGATCTAATTCTTCTAATGATTCTGCCTTACAATTAATGTACATACTCACGTTAAATAGCTTCTCTGTTCCACGTTGTAGGTTTTCAAGTACCTTTCTTGTATCTTCATACTTTATTTCAAGACTAGGATTTAACTTGTTCTTTAATTTAGAAGAGTACAAGTCCGCTCTTTGTTTTATCAACTCTCGGTTTAACATTACCATTGTACGCTCTAATGGTTCTGGTGTGATATGAATAGATAAATCGAAATTTCCAGAAAAACTAACGACCTTATCTAAAAAACCTTTTTCTACAGAACGAGGATATCCAGAGGCATATAAAATTCTTGAGTAAGTATTCTTGCCTATTAGCATATGGTTTGGCCTATTAGTAATTGTAGTTATTGGGTGAAATGTTTGCAAAAGTTTTTTTAACTCATTATTGTTTAACCTTTTTGTTGAGATATTTAATCCATTAAGTCGTTCTTCACAGAGCTTCATCTGTACATCAAGATCTCCTGTTTCTGGAATAACTAAATAGAAATTTCTATTAAGAGCATCTTTTTTAGAAAATAATTCTTTAAGGTGTTTCTTATACGATTCAAGTACTCCTTTATTTGTTTTATCTGATCGCTCCTCAAGAGAGTTAATGTATTCTGAAAGTTCTAACTTTTCAGTATTCATTACTATTTGTAGTGGGAAGTCCAGTGAATTAAGAAGTTTTTTGAATGTTAAGATTATTGCTTCCTGTTCGTCTTCTGATTTTATGGAAAAATTTATTGATTCAGCTTTGATAACTGCAAGTCTTTTCTTTTTTGTGATTATAGTATTATCTTTAATATCTTTTAGACTCCATAGTTCTTTTACTTGAGCTTCTTCTAGAACTCTTTGCTTATACCAAGCATACCAATTCTTTAGGAGAGTTAATAGATCAAAGAACATAAATCCAACGGCCACAGATACTGGAATTGTTGCAAGAGTAATCCTTATAGCAAGAGGTGCATTTAGTCTGAATAATAAGATAAAAATTATAGGAAAAAACAATAATGCATAAGCTAATTGTTGAAATGTTAGGCCAAAAACAATCTTTTCTTTATATTCAAGTTGGTGTGGTATCTCATACATTTAACCTACCATCCTTGTAACCTTAGCTATTGGAGTCGCTACTTTTAGTGTTGCCTTAATAATCACGAAAATAACCACAACAAAAGTAAGAATATTGATGAGTGCAAAAGTTCCAATCATTACGAGTATCTTCATTTCAGAGAAAATACTTACTTCCAAGAACTTTGATCCTGCTAGTAACATCAAAGCATAAAAGAAAGGTGTAAGTATACCAACAAACAAATAGTTTAAAATTAGTTTTCCATAGTCGCTTAGGCTTTCAAGAAAATAAATGAACAGGCCTATCGCAAAAAGAACTACTCCAAAGGATACAAACATATATCTTAAGGCCAATATTATGAGTGTTAATATCAGAACAAATACATATACAAACATAAATCCCAATTCAAGAGCGATATTGCTGAGACTCGTAGCTGTTAGTAAAAAGAAGTCTGGAGGTATGAGATTAAAAACAGTAGTTGTAAGAGCGGAAGATACTTCTAGGATTAATCCATATAATACATAACTTGCCTGCACAAATACAACCATAAACAATATATTTTTCAGATTGGATTTTGCTTTTTCACGTTGTTCAACTGCATGGCCTGATATTATGAACTTTAAACCGACAAAGACCAAGAATAGCCCATAAAACATTGAAAGAATATATACTATAACTGTCCAAATACTAAAGAATATTCCTGTGCTTACTGGAGAAGTCATTAGGTTTTGAATCCAAGAAAGCATAGCCTGAATTGGCAGATTGAACAAATAGAGTAAATACTCGAAAAATTTCTCTACAAGACAAGTTCCCAGATTAGTAAGGCTACATTGAGTCATCGCAGAAACCTTATTGTAAGATAATTCTTTACAATAGCAAATAACAAGTAAAAGAAAGCAGAAGCAATAGAGATCTCTTTAGTAAGGCTGTAATTTTCTCTATCAATTACGTTTATGTATCTTCTTACTTGCACATCATTTAGTTGAGCTAGAACTAGGCTGTAGCCTTTAGTTGCATTAAACACTGCATAATTTTGAGCAGTTATTGTTTGATCAGCATAACTGATATTGACAAGAGTATTGTTTGGAGAAATATAAACTGTAAATAATTCTCCTTCAAAATAATTTGTTTTATTGCCAAATATACTAATGTTCCTTTGGGTATACGAGAGGTCACATGGAGTGATTAAACTCGAGAAATGATTTCTTAATGATAGCTCACAATCATGATTTTTTGGTATGACAAGTCTTAATGGATTTTGATTTTCAATAAAGATATTATGAATATTAGTATAATTCTGAAGGGTTGCAGTTACTTGTAACAATCCGATAGAATTCGGTTGAAGATTATAGCTGTATCTTGCTTTTTTATAGAATGGTTCTTCAAGGTCAAGATCAAGGTAAGAATAATTGCTATACCTTAATTCTACTAATAAGCTATCTTGATAAGAATTTTTAACAGTAAAAGAGTAATCTGTTTGGAGATTATACATTCTTGCAGGAATATTATCTTGAACTGCGAGGCTGTCTAATATTATTTCGCTATAATCAAACACACATTCATCCTCATCTATAGAATAATGTCTGATTCTGTATTGAACACTAATCTGCAAAACAGCACTAAACGTTATAGGAGCATTATTTGGATAAGAGATAAAGTAATTAGTTAGTTCTCCAGATCCTAAATAATGGTTATTTTCTAGTATTTGTAAGGCTACATTACTAGATTGCAATTGATAAGTTGTATGGCAGTCACCACTCATAGTGCCAGATGGCAAGATTACATTATAGCCGTATTTTGAAAGAACTTTTCCGCTTTCTTGAACATATAAAGCATTATCTTCAACAACAGAAGGCATAAGCGAAAATATCTCTACCCAAGCATTCCTAATGGTTTCTTGACTTTGTTTAGTAGTTCTAATCGGTTCATTTATTGTTAAACCCGTGTTCCAAATATATACAAAATCATGGTCTGGAATAAGGTTGTCTCCTTCAAACAGAGACGAATAAAATAGATTCTTTTCATACTCAGTCATATTACTATTTTGTATTTCTAAGCATAAAGGTTGTAACTCTAAACTTACTAGATTACAAGAAAAGGCAGTCACTGCTGGTAGAACAGCAGTGACCACCAAAAACAAAAAAAGTTTTTTCATGCTAATGGCTTAATCTCCTAGAATGAGATCTACAATAAAGGGTGCTGCCCAGATAACGACTAAGCCTATGAACACATACATGACCATGTTCTTGGCTGTTTCTCGTTTGCCTGGGTCAGAACCGCTGGAAATGTAAGTAATGCCTGCGAAAAGCATTACTAGACCAGCGATTACTGTAGCAGCATACTTCACGAGATTATAGATAGTCTCGAGAGGTTGCAATATCTCTTCAAACTCTGTTGATTGTGCTGACACAACACTCATCAATAGAGGAGACATAAAGACTACTGCTAGCAGCAGAACCTTTAGCATTCCTAATTTAGTTGGGTATGGTTTTTGTGCCATTGTAATGCTTTGATAAAATCCTTCTCTTCAGGATACTTATTTTTCATGAAGCCAAAGCAGTTTTTGCAAAGATCATCGTCTTCGTTTATCTTAGCACCGCATACACAGCAATACTTTTTTTCCATGATTTGCTGAAATAATTAATTTATAAATAAAATCGGAGAAAAGTTTGACTAATTTTTTGACTAATTTTTTAGGGCATTTTTTTCTCCAGCTTATTATAAGGTATACCAACCAGAATTTTTCATGGAAACTAAATTGGCAGAAGATCTTGGCGAAGAAATTATTTTCAAGCTTAAAGAACTAAATCTTGCCTTGGAAAGATTAATTTCTAAGAGAAAAGATGAAGAAGAACGCTCACATCCATATTAGAGTTAGCTCAGAATTTCTATCTAAGTTGAAAGCTGAAGCTAAGGAAAAAATGATTTCTCTAGCAGAGGTTTGCAGAATTAGGATAATGGTTAATGACCAACTTGACCGAATTGAAAACAAAATTAAGGATTTATGGAAGAAAGAATGTTTCAAAACAAGATAATCTTTGGAGATTGTATTAGTGTTATGAAAGATTTTCCTAATAGCCATTTTGATTTGATTATAACAGACCCTCCATATGGAGATAATATTGCTTATGGGTGGAATAATAAAACAATAGCAAATAATGAAAATCCTTTGATTAATTGTCAAGCACTTGTTGAGTGTTATCGTGTGTTGAAAAGAAATAAGTCATTATATTTATTCACAAATTGGAAACATTATCCTTTTCTTACAGAATTCATTTTAAAGTATACTAAATTCAAAATTAGGCACCTCTTAGTATGGAAAAAGCATAATTTTGGCTTAGGATGGGCTTTTAGACATCAATATGAGCTTATTCTAGTATTGGAAAAGGGCAAACCAAAGTATAATTTGACAAATTTCTCAGATGTTCAGACATCAAGCCATATTAACCATAACAAGACAAGTCACCCTCACGAAAAACCTGTAGATTTGCTAATTAAAATGATAGAACACAGCTCAAAGAAAGGAGATCTAATACTAGACCCCTTCGCTGGAAGTGGAGCAACCTGTAAAGCAGCAGAAAAAACAGACAGAAAATGGCTAGGGATAGAGATTGATAAAAAATGGATTAGCAGATAATCTTATATTCCCAAAATTCGTTATTAAATAATGGGTATTAACCTCTCAGAAAAAGAAACAAGGAAGGAAATTATAGATCCTATTCTTAATAGGGTGGGATGGAAAACTGGAGGACATTATGTAAAAGAAGAAGTTAATCCTGTTAAATCTAATTTTGTGACAAAAGAATATGTAGGTATAGAAAAAGGAATTGAAAGGAATGTAGACAGATTTATAGATTACCTTTTATTGGATGAAGATCGAAGCCCTATCGCTATTGTTGAGGCAAAAAAGACATCTATTGATGTAGAAAAAGGCGAAATTCAAGCGAGAACATATAGGGAAGATATAGAAAAGCAACTCAAGATAAAAATCCCTATTTTCTTAACAAATGGGCATAAATGGTATTATGTAGATGATCTAGATAGAAGAAGGCAAGTTGCTCTTCCATTTAACCAGAAAGATTTGCATAGAATTATCAGTTTAATGAAAAAGAGAAAAGATCCTTCGAATGTTAAAATTAATTCTAAAATAGTTGACAGACAAAGAGGGATAGAAGCAGTAAAATTAGTTTTAGAACATTTCTCAAAAGGACATAGAGAAGCTCTTGTAAATATGGCTACTGGAACAGGTAAAACGAGAGTTGCAATGGCGATAATCGATGGATTGATAAAAGCAGAATGTGCTCAAAAAGTTTTATTTGTAGTAGATAGAATCTCCTTAGGTAATCAGGCAAAAGAGAAAGGATTCAAGAAATTCTTTCCAGATAGCCCAATTTGCGAATTAAACGAAGAAGGATACTCAGATTCAGCAAGGTTTTATGTTTCAACTGTTCAAACTTTAATGTCTACACAGAAACCAAGGGGAAAGTTCTATGAAAAGTTTGGAACAGGAGCTTTTGATTTAATCGTATTTGATGAAGCTCACAGGTCTTATTATGATCGAAATAATGATATATTCAAATATTTTGATGCTCTTAAAATTGGATTAACCGCTACTCCTTCTTCTGAAGATACTAAAGATACTTTTGAATTATTTAATTGCGAAAAGGGAAAACCAACCGTTAAGTATGATTATTGGGGTGCTGTCAATGATAAGGTTCTCGTTCCTTATGTCGGAGATATAATCGAAACTAAAGTTTTATCTTTAGGGATTGAAGGCAAGAAATTAAGTAAAGAATTACAACAAGCTTTAAAATTACAGGAAGAAGAACCAGAGCAATTTCAAACTCCTGGCTCAAAATTTGAGAAACTATTTACCGATGAAAAAACAAATGAACTAATAATTAGAGAATTTGTTGATAGATGTTATAAATCAGATGATAATCGCCCTTGTAAGAGCATATTCTTCTGTGCAAGTATTAAGCATGCAGAAGCATTAGAACTTTTATTCCAAAGATTATATCCTACTTTGGCTAAAGACGTTAAAGTAATTACTTCAGATAAATCTCGATATATGGATGAAGTTAAGAGATTTGAGAAAAGAGATAATCCTAGAATCGCTTTATCTGTAGGTGTTTTGGATACAGGGATAGATATTCCTGAGGTAATGAATCTTGTATTTGTAAAACCAGTTATTTCTTCAATTAGATTTTGGCAGATGTTAGGTAGAGGTACTAGAAACTTATCTGCATGCGAGAATAGGGATTGGCTTCCGACAAACTCAGAAGGGCAACACATAAAAGAAGACTTTTTGATACTTGATTTTAAGTTTGGAGATTGGTCAAACATCTTAGAGCATAAGCTGAACGCAATAAAACAAAAATCTTCAGGAACAGATGCCAAAACAAGAATATTTTTAGAGCAAGTTGATGCTTTGGATAAGAAATTAACTGACAAAGAAAGAAAAATTGTTGAAAAACAGATAATAGATACGATTAAGGAAATAGATATAGAATCTCCTTTAGTTATTGAAAAAAGAGAGGTTATTAAAAAAGTAATCTCTGCAAAGTTTGATTTAAGAAAGCACGTTAAAGAACTAAAAGAAGAGATTGCACCTTTACTTATATACTCTCCATCAGAAAATGCCAAAGTGTATGGTTTTATTTCAAAATGTGTTAAACTTTTTGATTACATTAAGGAAAATAGAAAAGATAAAATTGCTGATGTTGAAGAATTTGTTGTTGACCATGTAGATGCTATATGGGATAAGAATCTAGATGCGATAAAGCAAAAGAGAGATGATTTAATAAGAATTCAAAAAGAACCTTTCTGGGAAGAGATTACTTTTGAAGATGTAGACTTTTTAGTTAGAGACGTATCTCCTTTAATGATATTCTATATG
>CAYMJZ010000014.1:0-12020 GCA_964391445.1 Candidatus Woesearchaeota archaeon | reverse complement strand
TTGGCATGATCAAGGACAATATTGATATGTATATCAAATGCCTTTAACACTCCAGAGAACTGTCTGTCGTTCTTTAACTGCACGATAACTTCCTTTCCCTTTGAATTGTTCAAAAGGTCAAGAGGTCTCTCAATGACGTTTGCCATAATCGATTTTTACAATGAGACTATTTAAACTTTGTTCTGTTGAATTACAAAGTTTATAATAAATTAAAACTGTGCTGCAAATGCAGTCGCGGTTATTGTATCCCCCAAAGCACCAGTTAAAGAATCAGAAGGAACTGTGAGGTTAAAGTCAATCCTAAGACTATCCTGGCTGTTTTCATAATGAAAGAAACTACAAAATAAGGTAGTAGTGATATTTACATTATAAAAATTGTTTAATGGCAAGTTAGAAGTGCCTCCGCTAGAATTCCTGCAAGTTCCAGACTCAATATTAGAAATATTCCAACTATAGCTAGGGTTTGTACCCCCAATCATCTGAGCAGCAGTCTTAGTTCCAGACAAATTTAGAGTCAAGTTAACATTACCGTTATTCTGCAAACGAAGACCTCCTGAATTTTGAAGAGTCCAATTACCATTAGTAACATTATTGGTCTCAAATGTGTTTAGTCCAGCAGAAGACTGTCCTGTGTTAACTCTTCCAGAACCCCAATTTATTTGAGAAGTGGTAAAAGTAACTGTCGCATCAGATTCCACAGTAAGATTTACTTCTCCAGTACTTGTAGCATAACCAGAAATACCATAAATCAACTCCTTAGCAGATATATAAAAAAATCCTGCAGAAATTACAGATGTAACTAATAGAAAAGCAACAAAAAATGTAATGACTGCATCCCTCTTATTAGACATAACGAAAAAAAGAATATCACGTATATAAGCTTTATCGGGATTAAATTTTTAGTTAATAAACATGTTAGTAGTATTTAAGATTAGAAACCAAATGTAATTTTAAGCCATCATATTAATAGTAATGTTTAAAAACATACATTAGAAAAACATTACATGAATATTGGAAGAAAAACAACCGGAGGGAAATACCACAGAAACAGAAAGAAGAGATGGTATGAATCTCAATCTCAAGAAAATAAGACGACTTTAGGCGAGACTAAGAGAAAAGAAGTAAGAATGATGGGTGGAACAAAAAAAGCAGTTTTACTAAAAGCGAACAAAGCTAACTTGACAATTGACAAGAAAACAGAACAAGTAGAGATAAAAAACGTTCTACAAACCCCTCAAGATGTATTCTTAGCACGTCAAAATAGATTGATTAAAGGTGCCATAATAGAAACTTCAAAAGGAAAAGCTAAAATCACAAACAGGCCTTCAAGAGAAGGAGTTGTTAACGCAATTTTAGTGGAATAAAACAATTTTCGAATATAAAAATAGAAAGGTTTATAAAGTAATTTCATCGAAACAGTATATAAAGTTTTCCAATCATGAATTTTGTCAAAAGATGTCCGGAGTGTAACAGCATAAATCTTACACACGATGATCAAAAAGGAGAGATTATTTGTGGTGATTGTGGTCTAATTGTAGAAGATAAAATGGTTGATACTGGTCAAGACGTAGGTGGCCAGTTTGACAAGTCTGAGAAAAAAGGCAGAGGTGGAGCCCCTATTTCTAGACAAAAATTTGATCAAGGTCTGACGACAAACATTGGAGAAATATCTGATATTTACAAACTAGAAGCTGGTCAAACTCGTAAGTTTCTAAGATTAAAGAAATGGCAGGAAAGAGTTTCTACATCTATTGAAAGAAACTTAAGATTGGCAATGGCAGAATTAAGGAGAGTTTCCTCATTCTTAACATTACCATCAGTAGTTAGAGATGAAGCATCAAGAGTATACCAATTCGTTCTTCAAAGAGGCCTTGTTAGAGGAAGAAGCATGGAATCAGTTATTGCTGCTTGTATTTATGCAGCTTGTCGTTCTTACAATATTCCTAGAACTTTAGATGAAATTGCTAATGCCTCAGATGTAGCAAGAAAAGAAATAGGTAGAACTTACAGATTTATCATAAGAAAACTAGGAATTAAAGTAAAACCTTCCTCTCCTAAAGACTACATCTCAAGATTCTCATCAATTTTACACCTTTCTCCGCACGCACAAAATGAAGCAATTAAAATATTAAAGAAAGCAGATATTTCAGAATTAACAAGCGGAAGAGGTCCAGCAGGAATTGCAGCAGCAGCACTTTACGTTTCAGCATTAATTAATGATGAAAAAAAGACTCAGAGAGAAGTCGCAGATGTTGCGGGAATTACAGAGGTCACAATTAGAAACAGATACAAAGAATTGATAGACCGCCTAGGCATTGAAGATAAATTAAAACTTAAAGAAGTTGAAAACAAATCTTCAAAACAAACTGCTGAAATCAAATAAATCACAAAACTCTGATAAATTTGCCAGTGTTTTGTAAGAACAGTTGATAAATTAAAGATTAATTCCTTTTTCTACTTCAGAGACTTTAATCTTATCGCTGATTTTATCATAAGATCCTTCTCCTAATATGCTCTTGACAATTTCTTTCGTTTCATCTTCTGAACCAAATCTTATCAAACCATTAGATAAAACAACCCCTATAAGCTTCGAATCTTCAGATCTATAAATTCTATTTCTGAAAAAGTGAATATTTGATTTTTCACCATCTAACAATAAACCAGTATGTAAATTAACATCGTAAGTCTGATTAAAACTAATTACACTCTGGTCAGAAGAACTAGTTTCAACGGAAACCTCCTCTTGAACAATAGGTTGAGCAGAACCTGCTATCCTAGTTTTATTAATTGAATTAATGAAAGCATTTCTATAAGCATTAGCTTTGTATAACAATATTTCCGCTTTATAATAATCAAATGCTGCTTTAGCAAACAATCCATCAAGTTCAACAATAACATTACCCAAACTACTTCTATCCAAATTGTCCAATTTAGGTTTAATCAAATTAAGACTTGGGTCTAAATCTGCATTAGATTCATATCTCTGTCCTTCATTCAGATACTGTTTTTGTATTTTTTCTACTTCACTCAAAGTTTCATTCTGTAGTCCAACATTAATGTCGCTTATAGCCTTATCAAGACTATTTTTATCAAGCCAACAACCAAGTCTTTCTTCTCCACAATATCCAACATTAACATATCTTGAAGGTTCAGTCTTACTTCCAGGATTAGAAGTAGCACAAACTCTTACAATTCCTCTATTGTATATAGCAGGATTCAAAGCTTCTTCTCCTGCAGATTGCAAGCTAGGATTAAGCAAAGCAGCAGGATTAACACTTCCAGATATACATTCAGATTCTGTAGTTATATCTGTTCTAGTTAATTCATCTGAAACAATACTGTCTCTAACATAATTTACTGCGAAACTTGATGAAACCTGTTTGAATCCGCACTCTTCCTTGTCATTTATTCTTACACATAATTGCTGATATCCTTTAGGTGCAGTAAAGTCCTTACTCTCTGTAGCATATTGTCCTCTAGCAACAAATCCTGTTGCAACTGTAACGATAGGAGCAGAAGCGTATTGAGAAGATGCAGGAGGATCTCTCAAATAAACAGAATATGAAACTCCTCTATCTTGGCCAGCAAAGATATGATAAAATACTTTATACTGAGAAGTTGCAGGAACAGTAGCATCCGTATAATCGATAGAGCTATACCATGCATGGAATTGGGGAGGCGAATCAGGTTCAACCAAAGTATCAAATGAGCTAGGAGCTTTAGCAGATATGAAAGCTCTACAGATTTCAGTTCCAGCTTCCTCAACGCTTCTTATTCTAAACGCTTCGAAGGAATTAACTGCATAACTCTGAGTAAAGTAATTTACAGAATCTTGAGCGTTTTGCCATGAACTTGCAACAGTCATATATTCTCCTCCTCCCCTAACACTTCCTTGGCCTCCAGAATAAACACTTTCAACTAATTTAGGAAGTAATGTTTTAGCTAAAGGAGCAGCCTGTCTCCAGAAGAATTCACACATGTAAACAGAACTAACCTGGTCGCATATTCCTACATATTTTCCAGTATCTACTGCCTCTTGCAAACACTGTTGATGACTCTTTAATATAGAGAGATATCCATCTATTCCTGCTTTAATTCCTGTAAGACAAACAGGAGCAATTATTCCTTCCTTATAATTAGGTAAGCACAATAAAGCACTTCCAACAATTCCAGATTGAATAACATCTGAAACATAATACTCTCCTCCGAAATTACATCTTGAAGCAGGACATATTACTGGATCACAAACATTGAATAATATTTTACAATCTTCAGGACTCATATAATCTTGGCACTGGCTTCCAGGAAGAAGTGAAGCTGCTCTTCCAATATTCATCTGGTTTCCAGCAATTCTTACACTAGATTTTCCATATTGTTGAGAAGCTTCATTAAGAGCTTTTATTGCATTATTTACAAGCGTTCTCGTTTCTTGCTCAGTCAAGCCAGGGAAACTAGAGAATGATTGTCCGGTATAGATATTAAACTGAACACATTCATCATCTCCATAATTAGGAGAATAGAATCCAATATTATTATCCTTCATTACATTACATACAAAAAATGAAGAAGGTCTTCCATTATCTTCATAAGACTTCGTTCCCCCGAATATAGGCAAAGCCTGCGATGTTGCAGCATAAAATCCTCTATTCAAATCAAATGGAACAACAGCAGGCAATCCTTTGTAAGGTTCAGTTTCAAAATATCTCACAGTAGTCTCTCCAGGAGCAAATTTATTATTGTAAGAAGCAGAATCTGTAAGCTTGAATATTGAAGGTAAACCACTTAATTCAGAATTAGTCAATGGAATCTCATTATTATTAGAACCAGGAGTAGAACTAGAAGCAATGTTCTTTCCATCTAGTCCATAAACTTTTTGAGGAGAATAAGAATTTCCTCTAGGCTCAAGCACGACAAGGTAACTTGATCCTCTACCTTCGACAATTTGAACAGGGGTATTTTGAGGAATATTCAAAGCACCAACATTATAACCTCTTCCAGAGATAGAGCTGATAGTATCTGCAAAATAGTTTCCTTCTTTTCCATTTTGTAATGTAAAGACTTTATCACTTCCATGAACACTGACTCTTTCATCATACTTCAATCTCTCGCTAATAGAATAACCAATTGTATCAAGTTTAGCAGTAGCTGCTAATCTTCCTTGAGAACTTCCTTCTTGTTTCATAACTTGACAATTGAAATACATATCTCTCAATTGAGTATATGAATATGAATCAACATTATAATTTTCAGGGAATAATTCTCCAACAGTATCATATTGAGCAGTAGCCCCCTTACTTTTAGGGCCTAATCCAACGCCAGAACACTCATCACTATTCAATCTCTCAATTAATTCAAATTTAGCCTTAGTTTCATTAAAGTTTGTTCCAGAGAATGTTCCCTCTCTATTAGGATATTTTGCTCCATCTTCAATTTGTTTAGTAACTGCATTAGTATTTTCGATAGCTTCAACACGAGCAGTAACGTCTTTTCTAATATCTGCAGAATAAGCATTGTAACAAGCAGTCAAAGAACTCTGTCTTCCAGCATTAACCTCGCTCTGACAGAACTTAGTCCAACCGTCATCTCCAGACATTACTTCTCTTCTAGCAAGTGCTTCTCCACTTAATCCAGTAAAGAAGTTCTTAACAGTCAAGACTCCAGCAGTAGCAAAACAAGCCGTCTTCAATCCAGTTACAACTTCTCCAAGTTTAGTAGAAATTGATTCCCACTTTTGAATAGATTTATTCAAATTCTGTATTTTTTTCTGAGCCTTATCTGGAGTCAATTCAATTAATCTTTTTTCTATTCCAATGCCTACAGTAAAGTTTCCTGTAGTTCCGCTTCTAGTCACAGGAGAAATTCTAAGTTTGACATAATCTTCAAAATCTATAGAATTAACTCTTAATGAAGCTCCGCATACAGTAACAACATTAGAAGAACCAAATCTCAAACTATTATTAAAGTCCTGTAAATTTCTATTATTACAAACCGCAGAAACATCAATATTCTGAGAATCTCTTACTCTTGTCAAAGTAAGTCTTCCAATGCCTGCAAAATTTACAGTTTGACCATATTCAATAGGTTCAGTGATATCTCCCCAAGAAATTCTAGCATTAGACTTCTTCCCAGCAGGAGTTATATCTATCAGCTTAACTAAATGAAAACCATCATCAGACTCAATACTTTTAGTTCCAAAAGAAGTATCTTTAATGTAAAGATCATTCAATGCTCTAATATACCTATCCTTATTTTTACCATCTGGATAAGAATTAATATATTTGTTTATCAACCTCTCAGCAGTAACTTTCTTGTCATATTTTACAGCAAAATCAATAGCATAACTTAATGCAACTTCTCCATAATTTTCTCCCAAGGTCTCTTGTTTTCTCAAATTTCCATAATCATTAGCAATTAACTCATAATAGTTAGTAGCATTGAGTATGTAAGGTTCATACTCCCCGTAAGTTGCTTCATACAAAACTTCCTGAGACACAGGTCTCAAATATGTTGAAGTAACTTCTTTGCCAGTTTCAATCTCATAATACTTAACTCCACTTTTATCTGTAATCTTTAATATGCTATACTCTTTATCTCTAACAACTTCAAATTTATCATTTACCAAATATACCTTAGTACCTACAACAAACTCTTTAGATTTTGTAGTTAAATTAATTATTTCTCTGCCACAGTTAATATCTATAGAAGTATCCGTAACTCTTCTAACTAAACATTTATTATTCAAAAATCTACTTCCTTCGAATAGATCTAAAATATCATCATCAACTTGAACTCTGGCAATTGAGGAAGGCGAAACAAAATCAGTATAGCTTAATTGTAAAACAGTCTGACAATAACTTCCAGGTAAATAAACTGCATTAGATTGAGGAGAATTTTTCTGTAAAGTCACTTCAGAATATTTTACATCTCCTGAATACAACTCTACAACTAAAGAATTATTGGAATCTGTTTCTTTTACCCTTACAGACATTCTTCCACCAAACAAAGCCTGTCTATTTTTAGCAACTTCCCATTCTTCATTATTAGTCTCTTTCAAAAGAAGCTCTGTTGCACCAATTCCAACAGCATTTCCAGAATAGTAATCAATACTAGCACTTAATGTAAAGTTGAAAAAATCTGGAATTTCATTTTCATTAGGATTTCTTTTCAAAACAACAACTACATATCCAATATTGCTCTCAAGAGGAGTTCCTAACAAGCTATTAGTAGTTCTCAAAGCAGCATTTGCTGGATGGAATCCTACGCCTGCAACATATTCAGGATATCTTCCGCCAAATCTTATATTTCGTATCTGCTTAACATTTATAGCAGGATTAACTTGCAATAAATCCAATTGGCAGAAAACAGGAACATTCTGCTCTGCCAATAAATCACTTCTTACAACTGCAGGTTGACACCCGATAGGAGAAACCTGAATTAATATGTCCTGACTATCCGTACAAGAATCTCTATTAGATAAAACTGGCCAGTAAGTCTGTGCATTAGAACCGTAATAACTAGAAAAGCTACCCCCATAATTAACAAAGCTTGCAGTTCCAGTTCTGCTTCCAAAAAAGTTATTATTGTCAGAGCTAACAACCTGAGCACTAGCAAATCCTACAAAAAGCAACAAAGCCAAGAATAATAATACTTTTTTCATTCGAAATTAACCTCCAAACCAAGAGTATTAAAGACTTCATAATTATATTGTAATTGTTCTAAAGAATTAGGTTTAGGAAGCTCGCTAACATCAATAACTATCTTTCCAGATTCTAATTCTGAAGCAAGCAAATAATAGTCTTCCAGCTTTCCTCCTCCAGACAAAGCATAATCTATATTAGTAGCAGGAATTTCGACATTAACACATTCTTCTTTAGTACTTCCAAATAAACCGGCAACACCGCCTCTACTAACAGTAAAACATTCAGTCTTTCTAGTTGAAGGAATAACTACGTTAGAATTACCATAAACAAACGCTTCTATCCTATAAAGTCCTTCTTTTAATTCAATATTAGAAGAATCAGGAATTATTGCGCTACTCGAAAAATCATCTGAAATGAAGTGAACAACTGCAGTAGCATTTCTAACAACTTTTCCATCAAGCCTTATTTCAACTTCAAGAGGATATTTTTCCTGAAGTATTACCTCTGCAAAGTTCTGAGAATTCGAAGAGAAGGTAATCTTTGATTCAACATAACCTTCAGCAGACGCAATTAACTCTCCATTAACACAAGCAGGGATTCTACCTTCAAAAACAGCACCACTAGAAGATAATTTAGTTTCTCCCAAGTTACAAGTGTTATCAAAACATTTGTAAGACAAATTAGCCACGATAGGATTCAAATAAGAGTCATAAGTATTTACAGTAACAAAATTTTCTGCAAATGAACAAATATCTATATCTTGAGACTCTTCTACAAATGCTCCAGTTTCAGAGTCAATTACAAGATTATTATCTATATTTACGACCATCGGGAACTGGAAATTATCTATACCATTTCCAATCTGTACAAGCACAGGAAATCTCAAATCATAGATAAAGTGATAAGGAACGTAACAGAAGCCCATTATTCCCATCCCCTCTTGAGTTCCAACTGGCTCTGCAATCATTAAAGTTTGAGAAGCTGGAGTAACCTCTATCTTACTTGGAAAAGCCCCAGGAAGATACAAAATATTAACCGGTTCATTTATCCCTATATTTTGTGTAAAGTAAGTTTCCTTACCTAAACTAGAAGAAAATCCAACAGATCCAAAATTAGAATTTAATCCATTTTGAATTTCATTAACCACTTCAGAAGTCTTCCATATTTTAGGAGAACATTGTATTTCAACACCATCAACAGGAGCATAGCTCTGCAAAACATCTAAAGCATAATTTTCAAAAAATAGATTTTGTCTCTGACTATTGTACAAAGTAACAGCCTCACTGTATAAAGTTCCAAGCTCGCTATCAATAGATACTTCATGACTTGTCTTTCTTGCAGTATCTTCTCCAAACGAAACAGTCAAAGGAGAATCCACAATTACAGAGACAAGACCATCTTGAATATCCACAGACGCAGAAGCTTCTGTTTTTTCTATCAAAAATCCTTGGCCATAAAAGTCAGACATATCACAATCATTAACTCTTTCAGATAAGAAAGAACCAAGTTCCTCTTCCATATCTGATAAAGAAGGAACATTTTCAATAACTAAATTGTTTCCTGAAAACCCATACCAATAAGGAATCTTAAAGCCTAAGAAATTCAGATGTGAAGAAAAAGGACTAAAATCACTTGCATAACTTAACTCACCTATATCTATTCTTCCACCTTGCGACTGCATTAATTTAACACCGTTAGAAACCTCTTGAGAGATACATTCACTATAACGGGAATAAACAGGTTGCAATGAAGAAGGAATATTTTCTCCTAGAAAATTCCCTCGAAAAGCAAAAAATAATCCTACAACTGCAACAACAACTAATGCAATAATAACAAAAACAGTAACTTGTCCTCTTCTCATTTTTTATCTCCTTTATTGACTTTTTCTTTAACAAGCTCAATAAGTGCAGTATTAATATCCTTATCTATACTGCTCTTGAATTTTTCCCATAATTTCTCATCTTCAATAAGCAAAAGATACTTTTTCATTCATTCCTCAAATAATAAAAACAAAAACACTATATAAACATTGTTAGTAACTTAGTCAGTTAATTACTTACTTAGTAAGAGATCACAAAAAAAATGACCCCGCCAAGAATCGAACTTGGGCCTCGTCCACGTCAAAGACATGTTCTACCATTAGACTACGGGGTCTTGTTACTCTGCAGAGAGGAACAAGAAATAGGTCAATCAAGGATATAAAAAAGTATTGACAGGTAACCTTTTAAACAAAAAGGCCCTATAAAACTTATGTTTAGTAAAAAGAAATCTGTTGAGAAAGATCATAAATTCTGCCCGGTATGTGGAACAAAGCTTCACTTAACAGACACTTTCTGTGTAAAATGCGGATATTCATTTCAAGCAAGAGCAGAAAAGAGCAAAAAAACAAGAAGAAGGAATATTACAGTAGTGTTAATCTTAATAATAATAGCTTATTTCGGATTAAGATATGCAAACGGACAAACAATAATACCCACTTCCTTTGCAGACGCTATAAGAACAATTCTACCTATTTGACCTTTCTGCTAAACTAAAAAAGTAGTTAGCTCTATTTTGGTCTTCATTATCCATAATAATGACCTCAGCTTTAGTAGAAGGATAGTTAATTTTCGCAGATGAATATCCCATAGTTTTGCCCAAAGGTAACCCAATCAAACTTTCAATATCCCTCGCATGCTTTTTAGAAAAGTAAGCGTAAACCTTTCTCGTTCTTTCAGGATCACCGCTTATACAAACCTCAACATTACCGTCCCAATCTAAATCCTCAAACTCATAAAGAATAAATTTGCCAGTATTTTCATCTCTTAACAACAATCTCCTAGAATCTGATAGCCTCTGAAAAGAAGTAGATGAAGAAGAGAGCAATAAACAAGATATTAAACTAAGAAATCTCGAAGTTTTAACCACATATACCTAAGAAAAACTAATATAAAAACGTTTAAAATTATCGCTTCAAGAATAATTTTAAGCCTGCTAATCTCAATTAGCAATGTTTGAAGCTTGTCCTCTACAAGTAAAAGCCTGTGGACTTTCTAGTTCACAAGGTTTAAAAACCATTAATTCAAACAATTAACAGCACACCCTCAAGTCCAGTGAGCCGACAAGAGGCTAGCTATATCATCTGCTCACAATAAAATGAAATTACCTGAAAAAACAAATAGATATTGCCCGTATTGCAAGAAGCAAACTTCTCAAAAAGTTAGTGTAGCTAAGCAAAAATCACGTTCCTCAGCTCATCCATTATCTCGTGGTTCAACCGCAAGAATTCAAGCAAGAGGACTAAAAGTAGGTACTGGCAATCAAGGAAGATATTCAAAACCTGCAATAAAATCTTGGAAGAGAAAGACCAAACAAACAAAGAGACTTCCAGTGTTATATACTTGTACAGTATGTAACAAATCTAAAGGCACAAAGAAAGCCTTAAGAGTATCACGCATTCAAATAGGAGAAAAAATAGCTAAGTAAAATGGCAGAAACAACAACAGCAAAAAAAATAGTAAAGAAAAAGTTCTTTGAAGTTTCAGTTCCACTTACAGCAACAAAAGTTAAGCTATATGCTCTAAATCAAGAAGAGTTAAACAATAAAATAGTAACCTTGGATATGACAAAAAGCTTGAAAGGAAAGAATGTAGAACTTAAAGCAAAAACTTCTCTAAAGGATGGGAAAATAGAATCTGAACTTGTAAGTATGATAATCATCCCGAGTTATATTAGAAGAATAATGAGACGTGGAATAGATTATGTTGAAGACTCTTTCAAAACATCATGTAAAGATTCAGAACTTTTAATAAAACCATTTATGATAACAAGAAATCATGTATCAAGAGCAGTTAGAAGAGAAATAAGAAATACAGCCAGAAAGTTTGTAGAAGCACATGCAAGAATAAAGACCTCAAGAGAATTATTTTCTGAAATAATGACAAATAAACTTCAAAAAGCAATCTCTCTTAAAGTGAAAAAAGTCTATCCTCTCGCATTCTGTGAAATAAGATGGATAGAAATTGTCGGTCCTGCAAAGAAAACAAAAGAATCAGAGATCCAAGAAGAAAAATCAGAATAATAGAGAATCAAAAGCCTTTTAATACATCAATTTCTAAAAGTTTATACGCCTCTGTAGCTCAACGGTTAGAGCATCAGTTTTGTAAACTGAGGGTTGGGGGTTCGATTCCCTCCAGAGGCTTTCCTGTTTGAGTTCACATCTCTTCTCGACTCGAACGGATATAATCCTGCTCGACAATATTTATTAGTGTTCGCCACAAGCGACAATGATCGACATACACAACTTAAAGCGCAGATATGAAACGGTTTTATCCCGATTTAAAGACTCACCTGTCTCTCCAAAAAACAAAGATACAATTCTTAGATTTCATAACTTTCTTT
>CAYMJZ010000013.1:0-12899 GCA_964391445.1 Candidatus Woesearchaeota archaeon | reverse complement strand
AACGAATTTACCTTCAACCTATCAAGCTATGGTTGGTATAAGAAATGGTCTAACTGGTTTCAAAGGAGTCATTTTATATGATGGCAGTCGTCAATTTCACGCTCCTTACATGGGAGAAGTATATATTGGAAGGGTTTCAGATGATTCTAAACTAGAAGTTTTTCCTACAGAAAGATTACTTACAGGTAGAGATCTTGATATAGGAAGTCAGTCTCTTCTATCCACAGTCGTTACCAATTTTGAGCCTATTGATGAAGTTAGCACTCATGGAGATAACGCAATTGGGACACATGGTTTAGTTATTACTGGGATGTTTAATCCATATCATCCACATAAAGAAACTAGAGGTATATACTTTGGAAGTGATCAAATAAGAACTTATTTAGAGGCTTTACGAAATTTAGAAGGAAAGATGTCTGGTGATGACAAAAGAGGAGTTAACAGAATTCATTTTGGGGTAACTAGTGTTCTCGAGAGAGAAAAGATAAAGCTTTAATTATTATAATAAAGTTAAAATAATCAATTTATCTAATCTTTTCATGAAAGTCACTATGTACATGGCAATTAGCGCAAATGGTATGATTGCCAAAACTAATGACAATACTAGTTGGATTTCAAAAGAAGAATGGGATCTATATAGTTTAGCTGTAAGAAACGCAGGCAACTTAATTGTGGGAAGAAGAACATACAATATTCTAACAAAACAACCAGAATTCTCTGAATTCAAAGATGTTAAGTTAGTAGTAGTTTCTAAAGACAAATTCAAAACACTTGCTTCAAATCATCATATTGCTAATTCTCCTAAAGAAGCAATAAAAATACTGGATGGAGCTAAACAAGTAATTGTAGCTGGCGGAGGCATACTTAACGCTTCTTTTCTAGATGAAAACTTAGTTGATGAGCTGTATTTAGACATAGAACCAGTTATTTTAGGAGAAGGCATTCCAATATTCAAAGGAAAAAACTTTGAAAAAAACTTAAAATTACTTGGACAGAAGAAAATGACAGATAATGAAATTCAATTGCATTTTGAGGTAATTAAATGAAAAAATTCAAATCTAAAGAAGAAGTTTTTGATTATATTATAAAGACTTTCAAAGACAAATATGCAGAAGCCATATTTATCAAAGGTTCAACAGCCCACGGAAAGATAAAGCATTTTTCAGATATAGATTTAGAAATAATTACTAAAAAGACAAGAAAACCTTACTATGAACTAGCCTTACTTAAGGATAAAATATTTTTGATAAGTGCCTATTTTTACTGGAGAGGTAAATCTGTAAAAGTCCCTAAAAATGTAAAAGTATTATATGGTGGATATTCTTCAGACGTAACTTTGAATAGATGCTGATTTAGTGCTCCTTTTCCATTAACCCAGATAGTTAATTCTAGACTGCCAGACCAAGAGAATAATACATCTCCATCTTCAACTACATACTCTTGAGATAAATTTAAGCTTGCTCTATCTGTTTGATCTGTGATACCATTTTTCAACTCCCTTATTTTTATAACTGGCAGAGATTCTTCTCCAATTATTGCGGGATATTTTTGTAAGGCTAAACCATTAAGGAACTTAGCAATCTTATCTAAAGGCTTAATTTCCAAAGTCTCAGGATTTTCTTCAATATCAACAAACCATTTATTAAATAAAGCCTGCCCGATTGCTTCAAGTGTTTTGTTCATTTTGTTGTTTAGTTCGATTTTTGCATCGAGGTCCGAGAGTATTTTTGCGATCGATTTTTGCTCTTGAATTGGCGGGATAGGTATTTTTTTAATTGATAAAAGATCGTTTTGAACTCTTTGTCTTCCTGAAGTTCCAGTCATAGATTGTATAGCCTCGGATCTCATTTTTGGAGAGATTGATAAGTAATATACAAATTCATCTATAGTTTTTTCTTCTTTTCCACATAAAACTATAAATTCTGTAGATCCAAAACCGACTTCATCCTTATCAAGAATATTTACAAAAGCAGTTTTACCATTTTCTAAACAAGGAGTTATTCTTGCCATTAATGTATCACCATTCTTAAATTTAGAACCTCCTTTAAATTCTTCAAAAGTGGAATTTTGAATTTTTTTATTAAATTCCTTCAAATCCTGCATTGAAATTTTTTTTGCATTTGTACCCTTTTTCAAATCTCTTTTCGGATTAATTTCTATAGAGTTGCCTATAGTCTCTACTTCCCAATCTTCCGGAATCTTTCCTATTTCAGTTTGTTTGAACTTTATTTGTTGTTTCATGTTGATTCTTCCCTCTTATTCTTCTCCATAAAAGTTTGATTGTTACATCTAATCCAAACAATTTTATTGCTATTCCTGTAAGAGTTAAAGATATTAGACCTATTGCTAAATTAACAGTGTAGAATTTGTTTTCTATTTTGTCAATATAATTCAAAATATTATAATAATTATTGTTTATAGTTGGTAAATACTCTTTTTCCTTATATAATGATAGTTCACTTGACAAATTCGCTATTTGATTATCCTTCTCTGCAATTTGACCAGTTAGATTTGAGATTAAATGATCTTTTTCTCCAATTGTGGAATTTAAAGATTCCAGAATTGCTCTAGATTGTGCAAGTTCTATTTCTTTATTTGCTTTTTCTTGTTCTAAACTAGCTATTTTGGCATTAAGCTCGTTTATTTCATTTTGCTTTTGATCTTGGCCAGTAATCGAACTGAAAACTGGAATCATAGCACCTATGAAAACTAATAGAAATAATAATGAGATAATAGCACCTATAATTTTTACTATATCTTCTTGCCCTTTTTTGTTCATCCCCTAAGTACCTCTTTCTTAAGATAGCTAAAGATAATCTTTATTAGAGGAATTACACAAATTAAAACCAGAACTAAAAAAACTAATTTTAAGATTAAAGCATTTACAAAATGATACATGAAATCTTCTTTTAGGAAGTTGTATATTCCAATTAAAGCAATTATTGTACCTGTAAAAGCAACCATTATATTAAATTCATGTTGATTTTTTTCGCTCTTTTGTTTGTCTAGAAAAGCTATTCCTGAAGGTGCTAGCTTATAGCCTTGTTCTCCTGAGGGATCATGCCTAATACAACCCGCTTCAGAAAGAAATTGTACAACTATATCGACTTCCTGCTTCTTACCTAATGAATGAATTTCTTTCATATTCAATTTGAAAGAATCTGCTTTGTATAGATTTTCTAATATCTTAATGACCAGGTCGTTTGTGCCCATACTAAACCTTCCATCCTAAACCAGCAAGATTCTTCTTAATTTCTGATTCCAATTTATCGCTTTCTTTGAATTGTTCTGAAAGTTCTTTAGTTAACTTTGCCATTTTTTCTTCAAATGGTTCAGAGTCTTCATCTTCTTCTACTGCACCTACATAACGGCCTGGTGTAAGAATGAAATCATGTTTTTCAACTTCTTCAAAGCTTGCAGACTTACAAAATCCTTGAATATCTTGGTACTTTAGCTTGTTTTCTCCTCTCCAAGCATGATATGTTTCCGATATCTTTTTGATGTCTTCATCAGTTAGTTCTCTATTTCTACGGTCAATCATTTTACCCATGTTTCTTGCGTCAATGAACAAAATGCTCTTTCTTCTATCTCTGAAATTATGATCTTTCTTGTCTTTGGAAATGAACCATAAACAAGCTGGAATCATAGTGTTATAGAATAGTTGAGAAGGTAAAGCTACCATGCAGTCAACCATATCTGCTTTAACTATTTTCTTTCTAATCTCGCCTTCTCCACTTGTATTTGAAGACATAGATCCATTAGCTAAAACAAATCCGGCAGTGCCTGTTGGAGAAAGATGATGAATGAAGTGTTGAACCCATGCAAAGTTAGCATTATTTTTTGGAGGTAACCCAAACTTCCACCTTACATCATCCTGTATAAGGTGGCCATTCCAATCACTATCATTGAAAGGAGGGTTAGCAATTACAAAATCTGCTCTAAGATCTTTATGATTATGATTATGGAAAGTGTCTCCCCATTGGATATTTGCATCAATTCCTCTTATTGCCATATTCATTTTTGCTAATTTCCAAGTTGTAGGATTAGACTCTTGTCCATAAACTGAGATATCTCCTATTTTTCCACCGTGAGCTTCCACGAATTTTTCACTTTGGACGAACATTCCGCCAGAGCCACAACATGGATCGTAAATTCTTCCTTTGTAAGGTTCTAACATTTCAACTAATAGTTTTACTATGCAACGAGGAGTATAGAACTGTCCTCCTTTCTTCCCTTCGGCATCTGCAAATTGCCCTAAAAAATACTCATAAACTCTTCCTAGAATGTCCTTACTCTTGCTTTCTTTATCTCCTAATCCGATAGTTCCTATCAAATCAATTAATTCCCCTAATCTTTGTTTATCTAGAGAAGGTCTAGCATAATCTTTTGGTAATACTCCTCTTAAGGTAATATTGTCCTTCTCAATAGAATCCATAGCATCGTCTATTAATTTACCAATCTCTGGTTTTTTTGCATTTGATTGTAAATAATCCCATCTTGCATTTTTTGGAACCCAGAATATATTCTCAGCTAAATAGTAGTCTTTATCTTCTGGATCAGAACTTTTATCTTTACTTAAATTTTCGTACATTTCCTTGAAAGAATCAGAAATGTACTTTAGAAATATAAGGCCTAGAACTACATGCTTATATTCCGCAGCATCCATATTACTTCTAAGCTTGTCTGCAGCCTGCCACATCTTTTGTTCAAATCCTAAAATAGACCTTTCTGTCATAGTAATGCCATAGTAATGGTCTATAAAAAACTTCAGATTGCTATTTTAAGCAACTTGTATAAAACTTGTATAAACTGCCCATCAAAATCGCATGATGGGGTTACGCCCGTCCCGGGAATCGAACCCGGCTCTTGGCCGCGACAGGGCCATGTACTAACCGATATACTAGACGAGCCTAAACTTTTGTGATAAAAATTGTTTTTAAATCTTTACTATTGTTGAAATTTGTATTTATTAATAAGATTTATATATGATACTGCAGTATATAGTTTATGAAAAAGAAGGTAGATCATTCTAAACATGGTCATGCTATGCATGACGGTTATCACGAGCATTTTAGACCTGGAGATTTGAAGCCTTACGCTTTAGGACATGCTCTTGGAATGATGGCTATGATTGTTCTTGTTTTTTATGGGTTATTTGTTTGGTTTAGCAACTTTGACACTGCATTCATTATTGCAAAATATCCAATAGGATTCTCATTCTATGATTGGACTATTTTGATTGGATTGCTTCAGAGTTATGTGATGTTCTATGTAATGGCCTGGGCTTTTGCTAGATTCTATAATTCAGTTTAACTGTTGAGGGAATAGGTTTAAATAACACATTATTTTGAGGTTTTTATGTCCTTGGATAAGAGATTAGGAGAATTTGTAAGATTAGCTCCTGCCGGAGGGCATACTGATGCTAGAAGATCAATTATGGATGTTCCTGTAGGCTATCTTCATGGAAGAAATGTTGCAGTTTCAAATATAATTACTCTTTCTGATCAAGATGTTAGACTTCCATTAGGGCAACATTTCCACCATAATTATGGAGAAGTATTTACATTAGCACATGGAAGTGGAGAGCTTTATGTCAGAGCAGTTGTACCTGGAGAAACAAATAAAATTAAACCAGAAATAGTTGTAGCTACAGAAATACCTCAATACTTTGATCTTTCCCTTGCCGGAGCTGAGGCAAAATTAGTTGTTGATAGTAAAGATGATTCAAAGAAGATAGTTAGAGTTTCCCCTGGAATTGCTCATACATTTGTTTTGAAACCTGGAAGTGTGCTTATACCTTACCTTATTGATACTCCTAAGGATTTCAATCCAAACGATAAAGCGAATTATTCACTTTTCCCTCTAATTTAAGCCTGATATTTTATCTTAGAAGTTTTTTCATGCATTCTTCTGAACAACAGGCATGCATTGTTTTTCTGCAATCATTACAAATAAAGATAAGTTTGTTACATGTTTTTATTTTACAGTTTCTATAGAGATCTGATTGAGTGTTGCAATGTATACAATTATTGATCTGTTTTTTATCTTGCCCTATTGGAGATGAAAGGCGATTGTCAAATACAAAGCATTGACCTTCCCAGACGTCAGTGTTTGGAATAGTTTGGCAGAATTTTATTATTCCGCCGTGTAATTGTGAGACGTTTGTAAAGCCCTCTTTTACCATATACGCTGATGCTTTCTCACATCTGATTCCGCCCGTGCAATATGTAAGTATCTTTGTGTCTTTTGGGAGATTTAGAGATTTTATGAACTGAGGAAATTCTCTGAATGTCTCTATTGGAGGAACAATTGCTCCTTTGAACTTTCCAACTTTAGATTCATAGTCGTTTCTCGCGTCAATTATTACAGTATTTGGGTCTTTATATGACTCTAAAAACTCTTGAGGAGAGACATATTTACCCACTTTTGTTAAATCTATTTCTTCACCTAACCTGATTATTTCTTTTCTTACTCTTACAATCATCTTATCAAATGGGTGTATTAGACCTTCTTCTACTTTGAATTCAATGTCTGAAAATCTAGAATCTTTCCTTAATTCAGACATATATTGTTCTATTTGTTCATATGTTCCTGAGACAGAACCATTGATTCCTTCTTTTGCAAGTAAAACTTTTCCTTTTATTCCAAGAGATTTACAAAAGTTCATGTGAGCTTTTTTCAATTCTTCAGGATTCTCTATTTCCACAAATTTGTAGAAAAGTATTATTTTTATCATAAAATAATTGATTTTTAGTATGTTTTAAATATATTGAATCTCATTTCAAAACAATGGTGATTGGTCCGATAAATAATATTCTCTCTTATGTGGATTCTCTGCCGGAGATTTACCAAAAGATTTTTACAGTTGCAGTTTACATGGTTCTTATTTTCATATACTCTATTTTTATATGGAAAGTTCATAAGGCAATATCAAGGAAAGATGTCATATCTCTTAATTTAAGACAGTATAATTCATTTGACCACCCTACTGTTAAAAAGTTGTTTGCAGGAATTCTTTATTTTATAGAATATATTATCTTACTTCCTTTCTTAATCTTATTTTGGTATATTCTTTTTGCTTTAGTTCTGATCTTCTTTTCAGAGATAGTTTCTATTGAGCAGATATTACTTTTGTCTGCAGCGGTTGTTGGATCTATAAGGCTACTTGCTTATTATAATAGAGAGATATCTGCTGAAGTTGCAAAGTTATTACCTTTTACAATATTAGCAATAACCTTGCTTAGCCATAAGTTAATGGACGTTACAAGATTCAATGAAACGATTAATTTAATTGGAGATTATGGCATATTTGTATTTTATGCTCTTATCTTTATTGTAGCCCTAGAAGTTATACTTAGATTCTTAGATTTATTTAAGAGAATAATCGTAGATAAGGATTAAAGGGAATTATCTTTCAATCTTTCTTGAATTTGTTTTATATGATGTTTTCCTTCTTCTTTTATTGTTTTCTTATTGAAACTATCTCTTACTAACATACTTGCGATATAATCTCCTCCTAGATAATGTGGCATAATTACATAGTCTGCTCCGTTTTTGTATAATTCAGTTGCATTGTGTATTTGATTTGAGGTTGCAATGAATGTTGTCTCCTTATCCATAGATTTCATTACATTTAGGTTTGCAGAATAATCTGGAATTGTTGAAACTATCATTTTTACTCCTTTGATATTTATACTCTTTAGAAACTCTGAATCGTTTACATCTCCATAAACACAGTTTATTCCTTTTTTGGATAGATTCATTATAGTTATAGGATTATAATCTACTACTAGATATTTTTTCTTTGCTAAATCAAATGCTTTTACTAAGTTAAATCCAAGTCTTGAATATCCAAGTAAAATTAAATCATATTTATCTGCTTTTTGATGATTTCCAAGATTTCTCTTTTTTCCATCAAATAAACCAAGGAATCTTGACATAGATTCATATATAGGAGTTGAGAAATATATTGCATAACTACTTAGAGAGACAGTTATTAGAGTTACTAAGATTGTTAGAGAGAATATTGATTGTTCTATATGTCCTAAAGTATAGCCCATTAGAATTACGATTAATGAGAATTCGCTTACTTGTGTTAAACTAGTGCCTATCATGAAATTTGTTCTTTTCTTGAATCCAAATGATCTCGTAATAGCCATAATTATTACTGGTTTTATTACTAAGATAAATGCTGAAAATATTGCTGCCTGTTTTACTAAATCTGCAGTAATAGGAGATGAAAGTTGGGCTCCAAAATAAACGAAGAAAAGAATTACGAAGAAGTCTCTTATTCCTTTTATTTTAGATTTTATTTCCAAACTATATCTTGATGATGCAATTACCATACCTGCAACTAGTGCTCCTATTTCTGTAGAGATTCCTAAAATTTCGAATATTGCTCCTACAGAAAGCGCCCACGCTAAGCTGACCAAAAATAAGACTTCCTGATTTTTGGCTGCAAAACTGAGCATTCTTGAGAATACAAAATGACCTACTAGGACTACTAAAGAAATCATTATTACGAATTTTGCAACTTGAGAAATAATCGCTTCTATTCCTTGAGATGAAACTACTGGAATAATCATTAGAGCTAGTGCAGCAATAAAGCTCTCTATTATTAGTATTCCAAGAGCTATCTGGCCGTGAAGAGTTTCCATTTCTTTTTTGTCTGATAAGATTTTTACAACAACTACTGCGCTGGAAAATGAAAATGCTAGAGCTACGTATAGGGAAGAGACTAGATTAAAGCCAAGAAATTTTGCTATTAAGAATGAAGCAGAGCAAACTATAGCGACTGTTGCTATCCCTCCAACTACTGATGCTCCCCCAACACTCTTGAATATTCTGAAATCTAAACTTGTTCCTATTATGAATAAAAGTAGAGCTATTCCTACTCCTGCTAAAGATTGTAGGTGAGTTGCTGGATCTATTAAATTGAAGAATAAAGGGCTTACCAAGACTCCTGTAATGAGGTATGCTATAATTGAAGGTTGTTTTATCGCCCGACCAAGGAGAGCAACTATTGCCGCTATACCTACAATAATCCCTATTTGTGCAAGTAAAGTTTCCATCGCCTCTACGATTAGAGAATGGAAACAATTTTAAATGTATTGTTACTTCTCTCTTAAAGAAGGGGTAAAATGCAATTCACATCTGATAAAGATAGCAATTTCTTTTTGGCGATTTGTTTGTCCATATTTACGTTCTGTTTTATGTTTTTGGGCTTGAAAATGCATCTAGTCTACTTTTTAGCAGGTTTTGGGTGCCTTATATTCGCGGTTCGCTATTGGGTAAAGGTTAAAAAGTCAGCTTCTCCGAAAAAGATACGTTTAAACCAGATTTAGAGATATTTTTGGGTTAGACAATCAATTGTTACATTCATCTCCTAAACTGAGATGAAAGAGCCTGGTTTCCGCGGCGGAGCCAGGCTCACTCTCTAAAAATTTAAACAAAGTTAACTGAAGTTAACATCCTTAAATTTTGTAGCAATAAACAAAATTTAAATATAACTTATTGTTTTGTTATTTATGGATAAAAAGAAAGAGATGAAGAAAGATAAGAAGGAAAAAGATACAAAGAAAGAAAACAAAGACAAAAAAAATGTCTGTGAGTTCTGTTAATTAGATAGGCCAGGGTTTTTTGAGGCTAGTTTAATTATTTCCTTTAATTTGTCTAGGTTAATATCTTTTAGTTTGTTAAATCTTATACAACTCTTTCCAACTTTTACCTTACCGAGATTTTCTTTATTTTCTTCGGCTATATATTTACCATTGTTTGTTGCACAGATATAAATGGAAATATAGTTTTTCTGACTTGCTAAAGCTATAATTGGCCAGTCAATAATCTGATTCTTGTAGTTCTTATATTTAAAAGACCCATAACCAAGCATATTGTATGCGAAATGAGATTTTAGATTGGGTACTGTGCTTTTTATAAAATTGTGTAAAGATAATATGTCTTCTTTTCTATTTTCTGGAATTGATTTTAAGTATTCTTCAACTGAAGTTGCTTTGATCTTTTTGAACATATTCCCCATATTTTTAGGGAGATTTTTATACTTAATAATTCTTCCTTTAATGAATGGGTGATGCTTATCTTTTTGATTCAAATAAAGTAGTATCTTCTTTTGGTAGTAATATAAAAAATGGCCTTAGTATTGCTGTTTCTGAACAGAGATTGAAAGACTTTGGATTAAATGAGATAAGGAAAGAAAGTTCTGTTTCTGCTTTAATGATCTTTTTTAGACAGTTTAAAAGTTTTATAATCTATCTCCTAATATTTGCGTTGATCATTTCAACATTGCTTGGAGAGTATGTAGACTCAATAGTAATATTTGCTATTCTAATTCTTAATGCCACATTTGGTTTCTTTCAAGAATATAGGGCAGAAAAATCTATTGAATCTTTAAAGAAATTATCTTCTCTTAAGTCTAAAGTTATTAGAAATGGAGATTTAAAGGAAATTGATTCTAAACTACTTGTTCCTGGAGATATAATAATTGTTGAAGAAGGAGATAAGGTTCCTGCTGATGCTCGCGTAATTGAAAGCTTTTCTTTATCCTGTTTAGAATCTTCTTTAACAGGAGAATCAACTCCTACTGGAAAATATTCTAATGTTCTTAAGGGTAACTTGGTTATAAATGACCAAAAAAATATGATCTTCTCTGGAACTCTCGTTACAAATGGAAGAGGTAAATGCATTGTAACTGAGACTGGAATGAGAACTGAGCTTGGAAAAATTGCTCATTTGCTTGATGATGTTGAAAAAGAGTCTACTCCTTTGCAGATTAAGCTTGATAGATTTGGGAAGTTTGTAGGAATAGGAGTTATTTTCGTTTCTTTATTTATTTTTATGATTGGATTTTTCAGAGAAGGATTATTTTCAGAATTTCTTGCTGGAGATTATTCAAGATTTTTTGAACATGCAGAAGTATGGCTGATAACATCTATTGCTCTAGCCGTTGCTGCTGTTCCAGAAGGTTTACCTGCAGTAGTTACTATTTCTTTGGCGATAGGTGTTAAAAGATTACTTAAAAAAAATTCATTGATAAGAAGATTGCCTTCTGTTGAAACTCTTGGAGAAACTAATGTAATCTGTTGTGATAAGACTGGAACTTTGACTAAGAACGAAATGACTGTGAGAAATATTTTTGCAAATAAAAAAGATTATGTTGTATCTGGAGAAGGTTACTCTGATAAGGGATTAATAAGTCTCAATGGAAAGCCGTTCAGTGATAGGGATTCAACTATTCTAAATATAGGCGCTTTATGTAATAATGCTGTTTTGCATAAAGGCGTTGAAACTACGATTACTGGAGATCCAACTGAAGCTGCACTGCTTGTTTCTGCAATGAAGGCAGGTATTGATTATAAAGAACTTAGAGAAAAATTCACGAGAGTTGATGAAATTCCTTTTGATGCTTCAAGAAAGATGATGAGTACATTGCATAAAAATGGAAAAGAGTTTCTATTTTACACTAAAGGAGCTCCAGAAAGAGTTCTTGATAAGTGTGAACATATGCTTTTAGAAGGAAGGATTGTGAGACTCACTGAAAAGATGAAGAAAGAGATTCTTAACAAAAATAAATTTTACTCTTCTCAAGCACTTCGCGTTCTAGGATTTGCGTATAAAATAATGAAGAGAAAAGAAAAAATGATTGAAAATGATTTAATTTTCGTAGGTCTACAAGGAATGATTGACCCTCCTAAGACTGAAATCAGAGATTATATGGCCAGAACTAGAAGTGCTGGAATAAGAGTAATAATGATTACAGGTGATAATATCAATACTGCTACTGCTATCGCCCGAGATATTGGATTGACTGGAGAAAGTATAGAGGGAATTCATTTTTCAATGCTTGGAAATATTGAGAAAAGGCAGATAATCAAAACAACAAATATCTTTGCAAGAGTTGAGCCTGCGCATAAACTAGAGATTATCAAACTTCTACAAGAATCTGGAAATGTTGTCGCTATGACTGGAGATGGAGTTAATGATGCTCCTGCTTTGAAATCTGCAGATTTGGGAATTGCGATGGGTATCAAAGGAACTGATGTTTCAAAAGAAGCTAGTGATATGGTCTTGATTGATGATAACTTCTCAACTATTGTTTCTGCGGTTGAAGAAGGTAGAGGTATTTACTCTAATATATTGAGTTTTGTTAAATATCTCTTGTCTTCTAACTTGGCAGAAGTCATGATTGTTGTACTTGCAATATCATTTGGTTTGCCTTTGCCATTTACTGCTTTGATGTTATTATGGATTAATCTAATTACTGATGGTTTGCCTGCATTAGCATTGAGTGTTGATCCATATCCTAAGGGAATGATGGATATGCCTCCTAGAAACAAAAATGAACCTATCCTAACAAGATCTAGATTGTTTAGTATGCTTTATACATCTGTTTTGATATCTGCAGGAGCTCTTGGTTTGTTTGTTTGGAGTTTAAGTGAATTTAATGATCTTCCTCATGCCCAAACTATGGTATTTACTTCTGTTGTAGTTCTTGAGCTTGTTAGAGCATATATTGTTAGAAAAGAATCTAATATTCCTACATTTAGTAATATATGGCTTTTGATAGCAGTATTTGTGTCATTTGGTTTGCAATTAATTGTATTGTATACTCCTTTAGGAAAACTATTTGACACTGTGGCTTTATCATTAACTGATTGGAGTTATATTGCAGTGACTACTTTTGTAGTTTTTGCCTTAAGTTTAATTGGATGGGTAGTGCAAAAGAGAATTGAGAAGTAGAACCAATGCTCAAGATAATTGATATTGTCTAATCAGTTCAATTCTAGATGAATCGAAGGCTTTTTAAAGCAAGAATTTTATTGACAGATTACATGGGAGTAGTAAGAATAAAACTATCGAGCATTGACATTGGTCAGTTGAACTCA
>CAYMJZ010000012.1:0-13124 GCA_964391445.1 Candidatus Woesearchaeota archaeon | reverse complement strand
TGCACCCGTAGCTCAGCCTGGATAGAGCAACTCCCTCCTAAGGCGTAGGTCGTAGGTTCAAATCCTACCGGGTGCGTATTACTGCGTTGATTATATGTCTCTTAATTTTCTTATTTTCTCTTATTGGATTAAACTCTTTTTCTTCGATTTCTATTTCGCAGTCATTGAATAGTTCTTTTATCTCATCTTTATCAAAAAAGTGACAAATTAAACCATTTTTCTTAGATATTGTGTTGTGTTCTATTTCGATTCCTTCTTTCCTAAAGTCTTTATTTCCAAAATCTTCAAATAAAATAATGCCTTCTTTTTTTAATAAAGATTTCATTTTTTGAATTGCCTTAATTCTATTTTTTTTCGTAAAATTATTGAGAAAGTAATAGCAAAAGATTATCTCAAATTTCTTATTCGTTTTATACTTTAGAAAATCTTTCGTAATATACAAAACTCTACCATAGTCTATTGATTTTTTAGCAATTCTTATTGCCTCTTTAGAGCTGTCTAAAGCAACAATGCTCTTTGGATTTTGTGAATTAATTGCTTTCAGAGTCTTACCGTTTCCAACTCCAAGCTCCAAAACTGACTTACCTCTTAGATTTACTCTTATTTTATTTGTTTTTTTCCAAATTAATCCTTCTCTGTATAATTTTTTCCAAATACTATTCTGTCTTTTCATAAAACTAACTCTTTTTTCGATAAATAAAGTTTTTTATAGCATTTTTAATCTAATATCTAATGCATAAGAGTAAATTAATAGAACTTTTTAGACGTCTTAGTCTTCCAATAGCTATCTTTTTTTCTCTTTTGTTTTTTTCTTATCTTGGAAGATTTTTACCAATACCTTCATCTGAAGATCTAATTCAAAATGTTCTAGATATGTTTGGAGAACTAAATCTTTGGGCGGTGTTCATTATAGCATTAATAGAAGGGTTTCTATTTTTAGGACAATATTTTCCAGGCGGAATAATAGTATTTTTTAGCATAATTTCAGCTCAAGGAGATATAGATAGGATAGTCCTTCTTGTTCTAGTAATATCCATTTCTTTTGTTATGGCTTATTCTCTTAATTATCTAGTTGGTAGATATGGCGTTTACAAAATATTTGATAAACTTGGTTTTGGTAATGCAATAAAATCTTCACAGGAAAAAATAAAGAAAAAAGCATCTACTGCAATAGCAATAAGCTATGAAGACCCAAATTTAGCATCAATAGTTGCTACCGCATCAGGAATAGTTCGTTTACCTTTCAAGAAGTTTTTGATACTTTCAATAATTTGGACATTCATTTGGAACATTTTCTGGGCAACAACAATATATTTCTTAGGAGAAGCAACTCTAAAATTAGTAGGGGTTAATTACATCTTTTTTATCTTAATAATTTGGATGATCTTAATAATTTTCAGGTTCACAATCTCAATACATAAGGAAAAACACAAGCTTTAAAACAGCTCCAGATGAAAGAATATAAAGCGCCGATAGCATAATGGTTAGTGCGTCTGCCTTCCACGCAGATGATCTGGGTTCGATCCCCAGTCGGCGCATAAACAAAATGGAAAATACACAAACTCAAGCACATCATCAAGATACTTCAAAAAAACATTGGTATGACCGTTATTACAAAATAATGCTCTTTGCACCAGTTATTCTTTTAATTATTTGTTTAGCGTACTTATTTTCTTTCTATTCTCAGAATGGAGATATAATTTACAAAGACCCAAGCCTTTCAGGAGGAACAACAATAACGATTACTGAAGAAGTAGATATTATTTCTTTAGAAAAGAATCTTCAAGAATCTATTCCAGATGTCCACATAAGAACAATTTCGGATTTATCTACGGGTAAACAAATAGCTGCATTAATCGAGTCCTCTGCCTCTCCAGAAACATTAACTCCGTTAGTAGAAGAGTTTCTTGGAAAACCTTTGACTAATGAAAACTCAAGTGTTGAGTTTAGCGGTTCAAGTTTATCTGATAATTTCTACAAACAGTTAGCCATAGCAGTTCTAATCTCGTTTATTCTAATGTCTATTGTAATCTTCTTCCTATTCAAAACTTTTGTTCCAAGCATTGCAGTAATATTCTCAGCATTTGCAGACATTGTTATGGCAGTTACAGTATCTAACTTGATGGAAATAAGACTTTCTGCAGCAGGAATTGCAGCATTCCTTATGCTTATAGGTTATTCTGTGGATAATAACATTCTTCTTACAATGAGAGTTTTAAAAAACAGAGGACAATCTGTGAACTCCAGAATTTATAGCTCATTCAAAACAGGGATATTTATGACTTGCACAGGTCTTGCTGCTTTGATACCTGCATTCTTTATAGTAACCGGGCTTCCAGATTCATTTAAACAAATATTTTTCATACTTGCCATAGGTTTATCTGCAACAATAATAAACACGTGGTTAACAAACGCATCAATAATTAAATGGTATGCTGAGCATAAGAGGATCGGATAATGGCAAAATTAACTTTTAGGATATGGGTTCTAATAATTTCCTTGTTGCTAGCTTTGCTTATGATTTCACCCACTCTAAAAGATGGAGTCTCAATAAAAAATGTAGATTCTAGCTCAAAAGCATTTGAATCAGGATTAAGACAGGGAATGGTCATAAAACAAATCAATTCTCAGGAAATAAATTCTTTAGAAGATTATAACTCTCTTGCTAGACAGTTATCTATTACATCTGAAGAAAAAAGAATTTCTATATTAACAAATAAAGACTCTTTCATATTTTTAGATTATAATCTTTCTTCTATAAACGTTGGAAAAATTCCAAAATCTAACATAAAAACTGGCCTTGATTTAAGTGGTGGAGCTCGCGCACTAGTAAAACCGATAAATGGTTCTTTAACAGACTTAGAAGTATCTGATCTTGTCGAAATAACAAATCAAAGGTTGAACGTTTTTGGTTTAACAGACTTAACAATAAGACCTGTAAAAGATTTATCTGGAAATAACTTTATGCTTGTTGAAGTTGCAGGTGCATCAAGAGAGGATTTGGCAGATTTAGTTGGTAAACAAGGCAATTTCGAAGCGAAAATAGGAAATGATACGGTGTTTATTGGTGGAGAAAGAGACATCACTCATGTTTTCAGGGATGCTTCACAGTCTGCAGTTTATCAGCCAGAACCATTAGGAGATGGAGCATATATGAGCAGATTTACTTTTACAATAACTCTCAGCCCAGAAGCAGCACAACGTCATGCAGATATAACAAACTCAATTTCAATAGATCCTTCATCAGGAGGTCAATACTTATCTGAAAATTTGACATTAGTTTTAGACGGTGAAATAGTTGATCAGCTAAGGATTTCTTCAGGTTTGAAAGGTCAAGTAACAACTCAAATATCTATACAGGGTTCCGGGCAAGGAACTACTCCTGATCTAGCTGCAACAGACGCAAGAAACCAAATGCACAAACTTCAAACATTATTGTTAACAGGTAGCATTCCTTACCAACTAGAGATTGTTAAACTTGACACAATTTCTCCTTCTTTAGGAGAGCAATTTACAAAAACCTTGATTTTGTTAGGAACTATTGTATTCTTGACAGTTTCATTGGTAATTTTTGTCAAATATAGAAAATTAAAAATTACTTTAGCAGTTATTCTTACAATGTTCTCAGAAGCATTCATAACTTTAGGAATTGCAGCACTTCTTCGTTGGAACTTGGACGCTGCAAGCATAGCTGGAATAATTGCAGGTCTAGGTTTAGGAGTAAATGACCAAATAGTAATTATTGATGAAGCAAGATCAAAAGATAATTCTACAATTAAAGAAAAAATAAAGAAAGCATTATTTGTGGTAGTAGGAGCCTTCTTCACAATTATAGCTGCAATGCTTCCTTTATTCTGGGCAGGCGCGGGTCTTCTTAGAGGATTTGCATTTACTACAATAATAGGAATAACTGTAGGAATATTAATAACTCGTCCAGCATTTGCAGATATAATGAGAAAGATGGGTGAACAATAAATGCTTCCACGCTGGCATATATTTTTCGGAATAATATTTTGTGCAATTTTCAAGTTTGTTTCTCCAGAAATAAGTTATGTATCTCTTTTTCTAATATGGTTTGCTTCAGTTTTCATAGATTTTGATCATTACCTTGCCGCGGGAATAAATCACAATAAATGGAATCCAATAGACGCTATAAATCATGGTTACAAAAGAAGAGATGATATTTTAGAACAAAAATCTGATTTGGGAGTATGTGAGAAAGGAGACTTTCACGTCTTGCACACTGTTGAATCTCACCTAACAATCGGAATATTGGCTTTGTTTTTTGCACCTTTTTACTTTATATTCATAGGAATGATATTCCATTCACTACTTGATTTAATTTGGATGGTGAGGCATGATGTTCTGGACTCAAGAGAGTTCTTTGCAATAAGAAGACTAAGGAATCTAGTTTTATAAGAAACTTGCCGCCCCTTTAGACATTAGAAAAAGGCTTAATATCCAAAGCAAGAAAATCCATGGGTTAAAAAATATGCTTGCAAACAAAGTAAGCGAAGCAATTAAATCAAAGGCGCTTAGAAAATCTCCCTTTAATATGAAAAGACTTTTCATGAAAAGTAGTCCGCCTACCATAAGCAAGAGTTGAGTGTAAACATCTATGGAAAAAATCATGCACAAAAGTATTAATGAAGCAACAAAATCAATGAAACCTAATATTTTTACAAGTACCATGTTTTTCTCTCTTATATCAAAATTATAAACTTATAGATTAATTTAAATATAGAATATTTGAATTGAAAGCATGGATTATAAAGAATATGCAATTGAAGATAAAAAACCTGTTTTATTGGATAACTTAAAAGTGGGTTTTGTAGAAAGAGAAGATTATGAAAAAGCACACAAAAACACCATTATTCTTTGTGCAGATATAATGATCTGGCAAAATAACGGTTTTTTACTCGTCCAGAGAGATAATATTCCTGCTAAGAATGAATTATTTTGTATCGGCGGACGTCTACAAAGAGGCATTTCAACAGAAGACGGAGTAAGAAAAAAAGTAAAGGCTGAATGTGGTCTAGATCTAAAAAATTTAAAGCTAATTAGCTTTTCAAGAACTTACTGGACAACAGATCCATTTGGCCACGGAAAAGGTACCGATACAGCAAGTTTTATGTTTTATGCAGAAGGAATTGGACAAATCAAATTAGACAATCTTCATTCTAAACCATTAATTATAGATAAAAAGAAATTTGAAGAAATAAAGTCAACTCTCCACCCTTATGTAAGAGACTTTATGGAGCTAGCTTTCTTGGAAAGAAAAAATGGCTAAAAAATTAATGGTATTAGTAGTAGCTTACAATGCAGAAGCAACCATAAAATCTCTTCTTGAAAGAATGCCTAAAGAAGTTTGGAAAAGAGCTTCAGAGATAGTAATCGCAGATGATGCATCAAAGGACTTTACGTCTGTAGTTGCTAACGAGTATAAATTAAGAAATAAAAAGAAAAACCTAACAATAATCAAACACGAAAAAAATAAGGGATATGGGGGAAATCAAAAATGGGGTTACAACTACGCAATAAAAAAAGGTTACGACATAGTAGTCATGATTCACGGTGACGCACAATATCCTCCGGAATATATCCTCAAACTAATAAAACCTATAGAAGAAAACAAGGCCTATTTCGTCTTTGGTTCAAGAATGGCAGGTAACCCTTTGAAGGGAAGAATGCCCATTTACAAATATCTAGGAAATATCTTCCTAACTTCTATTGAAAATCTTATCCTTAGAACAAGACTTACAGAATTTCATTCAGGTTTTAGAGCTTATGCATTAGGGGCTCTAAAAGAGATACCATTTAATCTTAATTCAGATGATTTTCATTTTGATTCAGAGATAATAGTTCAATTAGTAATCAAGGATAAAAGCAAAATCAAAGAGATAACAATCCCTACATATTATGGAGAAGAAAAATCTAATGTAAATGTTATCTCTTATGGGCTAAATATCTTAAGAATCATGATAGAATATCTTTTAAACGAGTTTAGCTTGAGAAAGATAGATAAGTTTAGGATAAAAGATGGTCAAAATAAAAAACTATAATCTTGCTATTATTTTTCTGACAATCTTTGGATTCCTAATTCGCCTTAAGGCTGCTTTAGGATTAGATGTTTTCGCAGATGATATGCTTTATGCTTCACAGAGTGCAGGAGTAATTAATGCTGGAATAATCTCAACTCATTCGAATCCTCCCTTATATTTTTATCTCACAGATTTAGCCTATAAGGTTTTTGGATATACTACCTTTGCATCTAGATTTTGGCCTTTAATTGCTGGCACTTTATTGATTCCAATCGTCTTTCTTCTGACAGATTATTTATTTAAGAACAAGAAGATAGCACTTCTTTCTGCATTTTTTGTAACCTTTTCTGCATTTTTAGTCAGAATGACTTTCGCAGAACAGAGCCTTTTAGTTTTATTCTTTGTTTTTTCATCAACTTTATTTTTTCTAAATTATCTTGAAAATAAGAAAAAGTTTTGGTTTTATTTATCTGCAGCAGGTTTCGGTTTGGGTATGCTTACAAAATACAGCACTCCTTTCTTTTTGCTCGCATTTATTTTATTTTTAGGATATTTTTATGAGAAGAAAGATAAGATCCTTAAAGAAAGATTAAACCTAAAATCTATATCTATATTTTTATTAGTAATCTTCTTTTTTTCAATTCCATTCTTAGCATTTAATCTGTTAATCTATAAAGACAAAGGGATTCTAGACGTATATTTTAGCAGAATAATCTCAAATCAGAAATCTGACGAGCTTTATGGAGGATTAGCCGGACAGGGAGAATATTTCTTTCAAAGAATAGGAAATATACAAAATTATTCTCAATGGAAACTCCCTCTTCTGACTGATCCAGTAATAGCTATTTTAGCTATTGTTGGTTTATTTTTTATGTCAAGAAAAAAAGAACACTTCTCGATATTTTTCGTGACCATTATGCTATTGATACCTTTCATTTTACAGAGCGGAGGTTCTGCATTACAGAAGCACTTTGCATTTATTCCATTTTTATTATCTATTCCAGCAGCATTTGGATTTTTAGAGATTAAAGACAAAATAAAATCTAAAGAATCGAAATTAATTTTCTCTCTTTTAGTATTAGTTGGATTAATCCTAAGCCTTGGAAATACTTACGGCACTCCTCCAGGGTTACTAGAAAAAAGTGCTACATCGGAATTAAAATCTCTAATAAATGATAAAGTAGATGAAAATGATTTATTGATTTTAGATTCAAGAATATATACCGCAAGAAGTTTCTGGCTCGCTTCACCGAATAGTTTCGTTTTATCCTCTCAGCTCAAGGAGATATATGATTACACTTCTAAACTTCCAGCTGAAAAATTAAAGCCTATAGGAGTTTATTATGTTGAATGTGCATTAGATGACTGTGGTTGGGGAACTATAAAGAATGATCAGAATCTTAATCAAACTACCGAACAAATAACCTCAATATTCAGGCAAAACGGCATTCTTATAGGTTCAATATCTTCTAAAGCTAAGACTTGGCAAGAGTTTCTTAATCCAGGTAAAGAAAGTCAAGTTTACAATGTTTACTATTTAATTATAAATCTTCCTCCAGAAATTGTCTCCCAATCTAAAAAATCACAGAGCTTTTACTTTACCCCTTATCTTTACGAGAATATGGATAGTTATACTTTCAACTATGGCGCAGAAGGTTTTTGGAAATTCTTGAACGTTCTTAGCAAAATAATAATCTATATTTCAATGATCTTTTTGGCAATAATAATATATTTTTTATTAAACTTTTTTATCAAGCAGAGTAGTAACAAGAGCTGATTTTTATTGCTCTAAATTATTTGCCAATCTTTATAAACTGCTTATTTCACAACATTTTTATGTTGAACGGAAAGAAGGTTGCACTTATTACAGGGATTGGTGGTCAAGACGGTTCATACTTAGCAGAATTTTTATTAGAAAAAGGATATTATGTAAGAGGAATAACTAGGAGATCTTCAAATCCAAATACTCATAGAATAGATCATTTACTAGAAAGATATAATTTCTCACAAGACTCTGAAACACCTTTAATTGTTTTTTATGCAGATTTAACAGATGCATCAAGCATACATGATATATTGGAGAAAGTAAAACCTGATGAGATATACAATTTGGCTGCGCAAAGTCATGTAGGAATTAGTTTTCAAAATCCATTATCTACAATGGATATAAATGCATTAGGACCTCTTAGAATTCTTGAAGCTATAAGGCAATTAAAATTAGATACTAAATTTTATCAAGCCTCTTCATCTGAAATGTTTGGAATATCTGCACCTCCTCAAAATGAAAATACTCTATTCAAACCACAAAGCCCATACGGAGTTTCTAAAGTGGCTGCTTTCCATATGACTCAAGCTTATAGGCGAGCTTACAATCTATTTGCCTGTAATGGGATATTGTTCAATCACGAATCTCCTAGAAGAGGAATTAACTTTGTAACAAGAAAAATAACCCGTGAGTTAGCTAGAATAGTTGTAGGAGACACGAATAAAATAGTCCTTGGTAATTTAGATGCTAAAAGAGATTGGGGATTCTCTAAAGAATATATTGAAGCAATGTGGAGAATATTACAACATCACGAAGCAGACGACTTTGTTATTGCTACAGAAGAGACTCACACAGTAAGAGAATTTCTAGAAGAAGCATTTTCATTGCTCGGAGAAGATTATCAAAAATATGTTCAAGAAGATCCAAGATTCAGAAGACCTGCAGAAGTTCCTGCTTTGTTAGGAGATCCTACAAAGTCCAAAAATATACTAAAATGGGAACCTAAAGTAAAGTTCAAAGATTTAGTGAAGATGATGGTAGTATCTGACTTAAAAGAATGGATGGAGAAAAAAGGAATAATTAGCGTAGATCCGAACAGTAAGAATGACGAGTCTGTTTATTTAGAAAAAGCAAAAGAGCTTCTAAAGTCTAGAATTTAGGTGTAAAAAAAACTTTATCTTTATCAGCACCGAAATAAGGTCCATTTTTTAACTCAAAGAATATTGTGTCAGAAGTAAGCACTTCAAAACCATGTCCACCCTTTCCAGTTATAGTATACAAATCTCCAGACTCAAGAATTTCTTCGCCCAATTTACTTTCATCTAGATCATATAATGTAACTTTAACCTTTCCCCTATAGATTATAAAAGATTCGTAAGTTTCGTTAGTTTTTCTTTCACATGGGATGTGTTTATGAGGCCCTTTAAATTTATGGCCTATCGGAGGATTATAAACCACTGCTGCTTGTAATAAATCCTTTTCATCTGTAAGAAATGTTGTACTTCCAGGATTATAGTCTGCAAATTTATGAAATATGTGTAACAATTCAGAGGGCTTTACCTTGGAATAAATTTTTTTCATAAATTAGGCCATTTATCAAATTTTATAAAGGTATCTCTCAAGCTATAATTATGATAGAAAAGCTAAATAAAAAGATGCTCTTTGCAGCCTGGGCATGTACAAATAAAGGTTATTTTTCATACCAATCATGGTATTCAGTTTTAAAGAAGATGTTCAAAAGTCTAATTGTTTTTGACCCACAGCAACAAACATATAATCTGGGTAAAAATGGCATGAATAAAGCTTTCTTAGAAGTAGTTGAAAAAGAAAAACCAGACTATATCTTCTTTTGGCTTATGTATCCTCCAGAGTTTTACTTAGAGACTTTAGGAAAAATAAAACTAGTTTCTCCTAATACAAAGGTTCTTAATTTTTTTGGAGACGATGATATTTTATTTGAGATATATACTAAATATCTTGCTAATTTTGTAGATTATCCTTTAGCAAGCCATATGGAGCATTTTTGGAAATATAAAGAAAATAACATTCCCAATGCATTTTCAACCTTTGGAGTCAACACAGATAATTTCAAACCTCTGAAATTAAAGAAAAAATATGATGTTACCTTTATAGGCACTCCAATAGAAGACCGAGCTGAAATGATAAAGCACTTGGTAGATAACGGAGTAAAAGTAAATATATTTGGAGGCGGTTGGTACAAGTATCCGGAACTTGCAAAATACTACGGTGGAAAAGTCTCAACTGAAGAAATGGTTAAGATCATAAATGAAAGCAAAATAAATCTAAATTTTTCAAAGACTATAGGTGGAAAAACTGGATTCAAGGCAAAAGTTTTCGAATTATGCGCTTGTAATTCTTTTTTGTTATCTGAGTATTTTACTGGTTACACAAATTACCTAGCAGAAAACAAAGAAATCATAACTTTTAAGGATAAAAAAGATCTCCTTGACAAGGTAAAATTTTATCTAGAAAATGATAAAGAAAGAGAAAAAATAGCAGAAGCAGCATATAAAAAAGTAGTTAAAAATTACTCTATAGAAGAAGAATTCAAAAATATTTTTGAAGCTATCTCTAAAATTGAGAAGAAACCCAAAGTTTCAAACAATTTAGATGCGAAATATAATGAAGTATCATTAGACGTAAATGAGCTGTCTAATAAAGAGCTTGTTTTAAATAAAATAAAAGACGCAGATTACATTTCATTCACAAGTAAAAAATCAATTAATTCAGATTACAAGTCTCCATTTCAAATTATCTCTCTAAAAGGAGATAAACCTATTAGCAGTTGCGATTATTCTGTTTTTTCAAATAAACTAGGAGATTATTTATCTTGTTATCATTATAAAACGTTTAACTCTAATAAACAACGTTTCTACGATTTATTGGATATTACTCAATTAATGGTCAAAAAAGAGTTTTTCTTAAAGAACTTAGACAAATTTATGAATTTTTCTAATTATAAGGAGGATTTGGTCAATTCAGAAAATACTTCATTTATAGGATTCCCCTTACTAAAAAGAATAGCTGTACCTAATATTAAAAAAGAAGATTTAGGGACTATATTCGCACCAAGCTTTGAAAATGAGCTTATTGCTTTATACTCTAGTAAAAAGCTTTTATCCTCAAGTTATGCTTATAAATTGCTTCTTTCATCGATAATAACTAAACCTTACATTATAAATTATTTAATTAATAAGCTAAAGTTGAAGTTTAAGTCAAAAAAGTTTAATTAAGCATTTTTGACGCATCAAAAAAGTTTTTCTTTATGAATTCATTAGAAGTAAATTTTTTAAATTCGTTATCCAGATTCTGAAATATAATGCAATATCCTCCTAATTGAGGGTACCAATTGGCCTCATTAAAGTCTTTATGATTATACTTTGGAAATAAAAGTTTATACGAGTTTTTCTTGTTCATGTAAGGAAGAATATATTCGACCGAACATTCAACATCTTTGTAAGAATCATATTTGAATTGAGGGTTATTTGGCACTTTAAAATCATCTATGAAAATTACAGCAGACTTACATTTGTTAGTGATTATTTTCATTTCATCACCAAGTGGCCAATAATTCCACCAATGTGCATCAAGAAAGAACAAAGGGGCCTTTCCAAAGGTTTTATTTTCAGCAAAATCTCTTAGAAAATCAACGGAACTCTTTTTTATAACTTTTACATTAGGATATTTTTTCAAGCGCATTGAAGATATTTTATAATGCTTTTCAAATACTTCTGAACTGTATACTCTTGTTTTTGGAAATTGTTCTGCCATAAGACTGGTACTATTGCCCAGGAAAGTGCCTGTTTCAATGACTGTAGATGCTTTAATTGAATCTCCTGCTAATTTGAAAGATCTTTGCAAATAAGGGTCTCCATGTAAACGATATTTAGGAGGAAAGATCTTAGCCTTTACTTGATCTCCTAATTGCTTAGTTCTTTGCAAAAACTTTACACTTTTTAGATTTGGGTATAACGAGCTATGATAAAATCTTTTATACCCTTTCCATAATGCGAATTTAATATTTTTCAAAACCATTTGTAATTATATTCCTCAAGATGCTTTTTTAGTCTATTTAATCCTTCTTTAAGTCCAACAGTTATTTTGAATCCTAATGCTTTTACCTTAGATATATCTAGAAATCTTGTATCTACACCATAAATTTGTTTGGGAATAACAGACATATTTGGATTAACAATAGTTCCATTTCCCAAAATATCCGAGATCATATCAGCCAATTCCTTGATTGAGACATTATTTGTATCGTCTCCTATGTTGTAAGCTTCACCATTTTGTCCTTTAAACATCACATAAAATATTTGTCTTGCAGCATCACTCACATAACAAAAAGATCTTCTAGCTTCCCCTCTATCTCTTATTTTTATCTCTTTATTTTTAATTGCAGAATCAAAAAAATCGCTTACTACCTTACCATCATTCCTCATACCTGGACCATAAGCAAGGATAATTCTTAGAAATTTTACAGGCACCTTATACTGTCTAAAGTATGTTATTGCAAGTGTCTCAGCAAATCTCTTTGATTCAATATAACAAGCATATTTTCCCAAACAGTCAACATTTCCAGAGTAAGTTTCAGGTGTAGGCACAAATTCAGCAACAGGGTTTCCATAAATTTCTCCGCTACTGAAAAAGATAAACTGTTCAACTGGATGATCTTTAGCATAGTCCAGAAGATATCTAATTCCATTTACATTAGCATCAATTGTATCCATCGGATCTTCCAAAAAAGAAGTAGGGTTTGCTCTAGAAGCAGCATGAATTATAACATCAGGGTGAAAAGGAATATCAAATTTCTTACCTGCGTCAGCAGCAATAAATGTAACATTTTTATCTCCTAGCAAATGTCCTAATCTAGAGTCTTTATTTACTTGATTTTTATTTATTATAATGAGTTTTATTTTTTTATCTGAATCTTTGTTGATTATTGAAAATGTGTCTACAAGATAGCTGGGTAAAAATCCATTTCCTCCAGTAATAAGAATAGTTTTTCCAGCTAATGATTTCAAATAATCTCTGAATTCAGGAATTATTTCTTTTTCTATATCATTCTTTATCTGTTTAGACAGCATGTTTATTCTCAAATATCATGGTTTTTAACTATTATTATCCATTTTTTGGGTAACCATAAGATTTTTTAAGGCTATTTTAAGTAGAATTTTATGGCCTACACCGAACTCGAAAATAGGGCAAAAATGCTTAGAAGAGAGACTCTTGAAATGATTTACAGTAGGAAGCAAGGGCACACAGGAGGAGCTTTTTCAATAATGGAAATAATGATA
>CAYMJZ010000011.1:0-13273 GCA_964391445.1 Candidatus Woesearchaeota archaeon | reverse complement strand
CCAACATTAATCTGTGACCAAACAATAGATGAAGAAATAGTACAAAGCATAAATGAATTATATGAAGTTGAATCTGCTCCAGATCTAACTTTCTATGAATTAAATGCCACAAAAAGCGGGAGATATCTAAACTTTCATATGGAAGTAATAAATAGAGGATTAATTCCTGCAAGCCAAGTTAATGTAGGTCTTTATGCTGATGGAGAATTTGTAAGTCAGTTTGAACTAAATACAATATCTGTAGGTTCAAAAAAAATAATTGATGTAGAAAATTTAAAAGTTCCTTTAGATGCAAGCAACATAGAGTTTGTTATAGATTATCAGAGCATAATATTTGAGATATATGAAGATAACAACAGAATAGACCTTAGCACAAATTAATTTCTTCTAGCCCCTATAGGCAAAGTCATATGAATAATTAAGCCATTTTGATCCAGATCGGCAACTTCTGCCCAAAGATCACATTCTAAATAGAAGTTACCAATAGGAATATTATATCCTAAAACAATTCTTCTACCAGTATAATCAAAATCAGAGTTAGGTCCTAAAGTATCTCTAACAACCTCGTTTGAATAAGCCTTCACCTCATCCGCAGTATTTTTTAAAGGCCTAAGAACATCCCAATCCCATATCCACCTTAACAAACTCGATATTGCAACTCCTTCTTCTCTTCTAATTCTTTCAGGATCATCATCCAACCCATTAAATGAATCCTGATTTTCAAAATAGAAAGAACTCATTTCTTGTCTAGAATTACCTTTATACTTTTGAAAAGTCAAATCATTATCTAAAGAAATCCTATAAGCAGGAGAGTAAATAGGTCTCAAGAGAACAGAATCTCCCGATGCAGCAACTCTTGCAAAACCCAAATCAACAGATGTAGAATCATCAACTAACTCTGCAGGTAAATCCTTAGCATAACTATCAAAATAATTTTGAGGATTTAATTGAACCTCCAAATCCCTATTTCTTTGATTAAAATCATAAATATTGTTCCCGAATCCCGCGGATTGAGGTGAAGAAGAATTAGTTTGGTTATAAGAAAACAAAGACCCGTTTGGTTTAGTACTAGGAGTTGTTGATGAAGAATCTCTCTTAACCTCATCTTTAGAAAAAAGGTAAAATGGTCTATACTCCTCTCTTTGACCAGCACAAGCTCCTAAACCCAATATTGCCACCAAAGAAAGATTAGTTAAATTTTTAGTCATAAATTCTCCGAAGAGTTTAGAATTGTTAGGTTATGGGCCTTACATAAAAGATAATTTTCGACCCTATTTAAACCTTAATCCTGCTTAAAAATAACATGCGGGAACTAGGTTTTCAATCTCCACAGCGAGCAAGTCCGCAAGTCTTTAGCTGAGGAACTGCACAGCAAGAGAGATTGAAAATAGATTCAACTTGTAAAAGTTGGAGTTCCAACGAACATCAGTTTGTTAGAACTTCGAATCCTAAGATTCAAATGCGGGAACTAGGATTCGAACCTAGGAAAGCACTAAGCTATCACGGCCTTAACGTGACCCATTTGACCACTCTGGCATCCCCGCGCATTTTAAACAGAAAAAATCAATTTAAAAGACTTTGCAGACAAACACTTTTATAACCCGGTCAATACAAAACAATCTATGTCAAGTGGTGATCAGTCAAGACTTCAAAGTCTTCAAACAAATGCTCCTCAAAGATGGAAGCCAAAAGAAACAGTAATTCTTCCAGATGATTTCGAAGAATTAACTGAAAATGCTCTAAAAACATCAGGAAGTTTAAATTTTCTAAAAAATGATAAAGAAGAGAAAATAGAGAGTATTTTTGCTGGAGCTAACTGGGATTTAAACGATAAAAATGGTAAAATCCCTCCTTTAAAATTCTCAAATGGGAAGACTCAAGAAGATGTAGTAAATGAGATTATAGATTCAATAAAACACGGAAATAGAGTAATATTCCTACATGGGGCATGTGGAACAGGAAAATCTGCAATAGCTTTGAATGTTGCAAGAAAATTAGGAAAATCTTCAATTATAGTACCAGTCAAAGCATTACAAAAACAGTATGAAGATGATTATACTGAAAAGAAATTCTTGTACAAACCAGATGGAAAAAAAATGAAAATAGCAGTTCTAACTGGAAGAGAGAATCATGATTCTATAGTAAATCCTGGAATATCTTGTGCAGATCCAGACCTCCCAGAAAACATAAAGATAACTGAAAAAAACTACTACAAACTATCTGATTACTTCAAAAATAACCCCTTTGTATCCGGCCAAGACGTGCCAGACTACAAACATATACGAAGACTATCCATTGCTCCTGCAAATCCCTACTGGAGCCCAATAGTTCCTTCAAGCTACGACTTAAATCAATTAAAAGATGCTAAAAAAATTAAATATGTAGGTTGTGATAGTAGAGAATACACATTTTACCATAGAAAATCAGGTTGCTCTTATTATGATCAATATTTGGCTTATAAAAATGCAGATGTAATAATATTTAATGGAGCAAAATACAAAGCAGAATTAGCCTTAGGAAGAAAGCCAGAAACTGAAATAGAAATAATTGATGAATCAGATGAATTCTTAGATAGTTTATTTCAACAAGAAGAATTGAACCTAACTAGACTTGCGAATAATCTTAACACTATTGTCCCTGAATCTCAAGAATCAAGAGAAACAATAAAATCAATTCTTGATTTAATAAGCATGGAAGAACAAAATAAGAGAGCATTAGGAATAGATGAAAACGAGATACATAACTTAGATAATTCAAAAATAAAAAAGATATTCAAACTATTAGCAAAAGATAAAGAACTAGAATCAGAGATACTTGTAGATGATAATAACTACGCAAACAAGGCATTGGAAATAGCGCACTCCTTGGAAGAAAGAGATGATGAGGTATACCTTACTTACAGAAAAGAAGAAGAAAATCTAATAATCAAATTAGTAAGCACAAACCTCTCTCAAAAAATAAACGAATTGTTAGATAAAAGCAAGGTATTACTATTTATGTCAGGAACTCTTCATTCTCAAAGTGTAATAAAGAATATATTTGGAATGTCTAATTTCAAAGTAATCCAAGCAGAAACCCTCCAACAAGGAGCGATAGAAATACAAATGACTGGAAAAGAAAAAGATTGTAGATATTCAAACTTTACAACAAATAATCACACTAGAAAAGAATATCTTGAAGCATTAAATATAGCTGTAGAAAAAGCTAAAAGACCTACATTGATACATGTTAATGCATTTCAAGATCTTCCAACAGATGAAGAAAAAGTAAAATACAATCTTCAACAATTGACTTCCCAAGAAAGCTTAATAGAATTGCAAAGAAATGATAAAACTGGAAAAGCAATAGCCGTTTTCAAGCAAGGATTAAATGATAAACTATTCACAACCAAATGTTCAAGGGGAATAGATTTCCCAGGAAATATGTGCAATTCAGTCGTATTTACAAAATATCCTAATCCTAATATCTCAGACACATTTTGGAAAATACTTCAAAAGACTCATCCAGATCATTTTTGGGATTTCTATAGAGATAAAGCTCATAGAGAATTTCTACAAAGAATATACAGAGCCGTAAGAAGTAAAGACGACCATGTTTACATTCTCTCCCCAGATATTAGAGTATTACAATCTGTAAAAAAGTTGCAAAATGAATCAATTAAATCAACTTAAAATAGACTTAGAAAAACTTGCTACTAAAGAAAGAGCAATAGTATCACAAAGATTTTTCAAAACAGGCAAAGGACAATATGGTGAAGGAGATATATTCATAGGAACAACAGTTCCAGACACAAGAAAAGTAGCTAAAAAATATAATTTATCTTTAGAAGAAATAAAACAATTATTAGAAAGCAAAATTCACGAACACAGATTAATTGCCTTATTCATATTAGTTGACAAATACAAAAAATCTGAAGATAAAGAAAAACAAGAAATAGCAAACTTTTACTTAAATCATACAAAACACATAAACAACTGGGATTTAGTAGATTCATCAGCACATCTTATATTAGGAGAACACATCTCAAATAAAGATAAATCTATTTTGGAAAAACTAGCAAAATCCAATAATCTATGGGAAAGAAGAATTTCAATAATATCAACATTGCAGTTCATAAGAAAAAACCAATTTGATGAGACATTCAAAATATCAACCATATTGTTAAAAGATAAACACGACTTAATCCATAAAGCAGTTGGATGGATGTTAAGAGAAGTTGGTAAAAAAGATAAAAATCAATTAAAAAATTTTCTAAACAAACACCATAAGGAAATGCCAAGAACAATGTTAAGGTATTCAATAGAACATTTTTCAAAAGAAGAAAAAGAATATTTTATGAAACACTAAATAGGTCTTAAAGTAGGCCCATCTTTAGCCAAATCTTCAATAACATATCCCTTTTCTTTTATCTTATCTCTTATCTTATCCGCAAGAGCAAAATCTTTGTTCTTACGAGCAGTCTGTCTCTGTTCAAGCAAATCAAGGACATCTTTAGGAATAACAACCTTCTTCTCTTTCATATCTCTAAGTCCTAAACCTAAAACATCATCAAAACTTTCAAGCAAAGCCAAACGAGTTTTAGATTCCATATTTGCCTCCTCCATTGCACTCCAAAAAACATCAAGTGCCTTAGGCAAGTTCAAGTCGTCATTTATTGCATCTAAAAATTCTTTTTTATAATCTTCAACATCTGTATTCCCGGGATTTTTTTCCTTGCGTAATCTAATAATCTTTCTTTGAATTTTTTCATAAGCATTTTTAGCAGCATTAAGAGATTCAAAAGAAAACTCAAGAGGCTTCCTATAATGTGTCTGCAGACAAAGATACCTATAGTACAATGGCAGGAAACTCTCCTTCTTCAGATCAGCAAGAGTGTAAATATTTCCTAAAGACTTTGACATCTTTCCTTCTTTCAAGTTCAACATTCCTCCATGAACCCAATAATTGACGAATTTCTCGCCACTATATCCTTCTGATTGAGCTATTTCATTTGTATGATGTGGAAATACCAAATCCATTCCACCAGTATGAATATCGAAATGTTCTCCCAATTCTGAAATAGACATTGCAGAACATTCTATGTGCCAACCAGGCCTTCCTTTACCTATTTCAGTATCCCAAAAAACATCTCCATCTTCATTTGAATAAAATTTCCACAAAGCAAAATCCTGCGCATTACCTTTATCATACTCATCGCGCTTAATTCTTTCCTTAACATTAGTTATCTTATGCAATCCGGCAATTTGACCATAACCTTTAGATTTAGAAATTGAAAAATAAATCCCATCCTCTGACTTGTAAGCAATTCCTTTTTTCATTAAAACCTTAATTATCTTAACCATTTCATCAATATTTTCAGTTGCTCTCAAAAACTTAGGCTTAATTATATTCAAGCTACTCATATCTTCAATAAAAATATCCTCATATTTTGTAGTCAATTTCTTAAGTGAAAGCCCTTCCTTTTGCGAGCCCCTAATTGTCTTGTCATCTACATCAGTAAAATTCATTATATGATTGACTTTCAAGCCATTGTAAATTAAAGCCCTTTTGATAAAATCCGCAAGTAACATACTTCTAAAGTTTCCTATATGTTGATACCAATAAACAGTAGGTCCGCAAGAATACATTCCAACCTTTCCTTTCTTAATAGGCACAAATTTCTCTTTTTCACGATTTAGAGTATTATAAAGCTCCATAAATTAAGCAATCAAACCAAGGTTTTAAGCATTTCTTTAACATCATTAATAGACTTAGACTTCATTAACTCAACACGAACATTACTTGAACCCTCAAATCCCTTCAAAAACTTACTTCCAATATATTTAACACGAGACATTTCAAGAACATCGTATTTCTTAGCAAGGTCAATATAATCAAGAAAACCATTCACTCTATCAATTTTACCTATCTCTTTTTCCTTTCCAGTCTTCAAATACCGTAAAATCTCGCGAAAAACAAATGGATTTCCTATAGCGGCAGAAGCAACCATTGCACCATCACAAATATCCAAAATCTTAGAGGCAGTTTCCCCATTTACAACTCCCCCATTTCCAACAACAGGAATTCCAATTTCGCTTTTAACCTTAGCAATCCAGCTCCAATCAGGAGCGTCAGTGTATTTCTGTTGTGCAGTTCTGGCGTGAATAGTCAATAAATCAGCACCAGCTTTTTCAACAGCACGAGAAACTTCAATAACATTATTATTTTTAAAACCCAATCTAATTTTAGCGGTTACAATATGCCCATTATCTTTAAGCACTTTAATCATTGAAGCAATCTTTTCAGGATTCTTAAGCAAATAACTTCCAGCTTCATTTCCTACAATCCTAGTAGATGGACATCCGCAATTAATATCTATTAAATCATAATCTTCTAATACTTTTAACTTAGAAAACTTTTCAAATTCCGAGAAATTATTTCCAGTTACTTGCAACCCAACAGGTCTATCTTCTTTACCTGCTATTTTCATTAAATTCAAAGTTCTAGAATTCTTATGTAAAATAGCATCAACATAGATCATTTCAGTATAAGCCATCGCAGCACCCTCATTTCTGCAAAGCATCCTATAAGCACAATCAGTAACCTCTACCATAGGCGCAAGAAACAACCTGTTTTTCAATTTAATATTTCCAATTTTCAAAACCATTTAGTAAAACATATACAAATCCTTAAATACATAACTCTTATAAAAATTACATGGAAAAAGACATAGACAGAATACCAAAAAATCAAGAAACTGATATTGTAATAAGAATAGATGACTTTGGAGGAAAGGCAGGTCTAACCATAAGAGAATTTGTGAAATCTGAAAGATATACTGGATTTACAAAAGCAGGAACAAGAATATCCGCAGAACAATTTGCAAATTTCAAGAAAGCAATCAATTCAATAAATGAAGCAGACTTTACAGTGTCAGAAGCAGCAGTGGAAGAGGCTAAAAAATACCAAGAATCAAAGTCTAAAAAACCAGAAGTAAAACAAGAAAAACCAGTAAAAAAACCAAGTAAACAATCAAATTACGAAGAAATGGAGATGTAATTAACACTTATTTTCACTATCTCTATTATCAACCCAATCTTCATCAACTACTAAAAAACCGCTTATTCTCTTGGATTCTACAATAACACCTTGATAACAAGAGAATTCATAATCAGCACATAAATTACCATTACAAATAGCCTTAGTATAACTTCCAGAAAAACCATTATCAAATAAAACATAGTACCCTGCAACAAAAAAAGAACAAGTAAATAATATCAATAAAAAGCCAATAATAATCAGTTTGCTCATGAAAAACACTTTCCATTAAACTTTAAAAGCAACTCTAAACTCCAAAATATATGATACGCCAACCAATAATCACTGTAGCAGGTCACGTAGACCATGGTAAAACTAGCCTTCTAGATTACTTTAGAGGTAGCTCTGTGCAAGAAAAAGAAGCTGGAGGAATAACTCAAAAAATCTCATTTACAAAATATCCTTTAGAACAAATAAGAAAAGTATGTCCTCTAATTGAAAAAGCCAAAATAGACCTAAAAATACCAGGTTTTCTATTCATAGATACTCCCGGACACGCAGCATTTACTAATCTAAGACAGCGTGGTGGGAGTTTAGCAGATATAGTAATTCTAGTAGTAGACATAAAAGAAGGAATCCAGCCACAAACAGCAGAAGTAATTCAAATTCTCAAAGCCAACAAAACTCCATTCGTAGTAGCTTTAAACAAAGTCGACAAACTATCCGGATGGAGAAAAGAAGAAACAATCAAAAAATCTTTAGAACATTTACCAATTCATGCAAGAAATGAATTTGAGATATCTTTAGGAACATTTCAAGCATCTTTACAAGACCATGGTTTTAACGCAGACCTTTTTTATGATGTTCCAGACTTCACTAAAAAAATAGCAATAGTTCCTTGTTCTGCCAGAACTGGTGAAGGCATACCTGAATTACTTCTTGTATTATGTGGATTGTCTCAAAAATTCCTTACGGAAAAACTAGCTCTTTCTGAAGAAGTTAAAGGAATATTATTAGAAGTAAAAAAAGAAAGAACTATGGAAACTGCAGAAGGAATATTATATGATGGGACTCTAAAAGAAGGAGATACAATAGGAATAGCAACATTAGAAGGAAAGCTAATCGTAACAAAAATACGTTGCTTAGAAGAAGTAATGCCTCTAAGTTTCAAATTCAAATCGGTTAAAGAAACAAGTGCAACAAACGGAATAAGAATGCAGTTAACAAATAAAGAAGATATTTTATCAGGAATGCCTTTCCAAAAAATAGAAAACAATGAAAAAGAGTTAGAACAAAAATTCGCAAAGGAATTCAAGAACACTCTTCAAATTCAATCAGAGGGTATAATTGTAAAAGCAGACTCTTTAGGAAGTTTGGAAGCATTATTGACCTTATTAAAACAAGCTCAAATACCGGTAGTTAAAGCCTCAATAGGAAACATAGGAAAAGCAGAGATTATCGCAGCCAAAGCTAATTTAGAGTTGAATCCATTAAATGCAATAATTCTAGGATTTAATGTAGAAAAGGAAACAGATTTGCAACATAGCAGCGAAATAAAAGTTCTGACTAATCAAGTAGTATACAAATTAATAGAAGACTTACAAGAATGGAGAAAAGAAAGAGCAGGACAGATAGAAAAAGAAAGGATGATGGAGCTAGCAAGCATCTGCAAATTAGAAATCCTTCATCAATTCCAATTTAGAAATTCAAATCCTGCAATATTTGGAATAAAAGTCCTTGCAGGAAAAGTAAAGAAAAACATCCCTTTAATTGATGAAACTGGAGAAGAAGTCGCAAGAGTAAAAGCTTTACAAGAAAATAAAGACTCTGTAGAAAGCGCAGAAGAAGGCAAAGAACTGGCAATATCTCTTACAGGAACAAACTTTGAGAGACAACTTGCAGATAAAAAGTACCTCTACAGCCAATTAGGGGAAAGCCAGTTCAAGGCATTCAAGAAAAACAAAGATCTCCTAAAAGAAACAGAAATCAAGGCATTAATGGAAATCGCGGAAATCAAGCGAAAGAAGAAATCTGATTGGGGCAAGTAATATAAACAATCCATTCTAGAGATATTTATGCAAAAGACAATAATATTGATATTCTGCCTTATAGGAATTGCAATAACTTCTTACATTGCAATAGCACACGCCCTAAAAAAGAAAGTAATTTGTCCAATAAACAGTAAAAGTTGCAACATTGTACTAGACAGCAAATACTCAAGAACACTCGGAATAAAAAACGAGATCATAGGTCTATTATACTATATAGCAGTATTAACAGTAATTCTTACAGAACAATCAGGAAGCACACTATTAGCAACAAAACTCATCTCAATACTAGCATCAGCTGTCTCAATAATACTAATAGGAATACAAACAAGAGTCCTAAACAACTATTGTTCATGGTGTATAACAACTGCAATAATCAATGTCTTTTTATCAGCATTAATAATAACTCTTAATTAATGAAATTGTAAGGTTTAAAAACAAACCAAAAAAGCAGTTCTATGAGTTTAATAAGAAATCTTTATGATTACGCAGATGCTCAGATAATGGCTCATGTAAACGCCGGAGTATCAAAGTGGAATGACTTAACTGGTCAAACGAGAGCAGACTTAGCTTATCACTTAGCAATCAATACTGCTCCTCTTCTTCCGGCATTAGAAGGCCTTAGACAAAATAACTCTCAATTAGTATTAATGGGTATGTTGCAAACAATAGCTAGCTACTATTTTATAGTTCATGGCTCAGAAAAAGCTGAAGAGGAAGAATTAGCATTTAAAGAAAGTGGACCTACTAGAAAATTTAAAGAAGAAACTAAGTTGGCTAATATTGTAGGCCTCGCCATGAGCGGATTAACCCTGTTAGGAAACCAATACTCTTTAGTAGCAAGTTTTGGAGCTCAAACCTTAGCTTCCTATATTAACAGAGCTCAGCCTCAAATATATAAAAAAAATAAGAAAAAGTAAAATCTATAACATTTAAAAAGCCACAATTACAAGAAAAAACATGGTATTCAAATTAAACATATCTGATAAGGGAAAAGCTTGGAAAGTAGAATCTTCTAGTGAAACAATTGTCGGAAAGAAAATAGGTGAAGATATAGATGGCTCTGAATTATCTGACAGTTTATCAGGATATACTTTAAGAATTACAGGTGGATCTGACTCAAGCGGATTTGCTCATAAACCAGGTTTACAAGGATCAGAAATGAAAAGAGTAATCTTATCAAAAGGTTGGGGAATGCACAAAGTACCAAGAAGACAAGGTAAGAAACACAGACAAACATTCGATGGATTAAGATTAAGAAAAACAGTAAGAGGACAACAAATATCTGAAAAAACAGTTCAAATTAACATGTCAGTAACAAAACATGGAACAAAGCCTCTAGCTGAATTATTCCCTGAACAAAACAAGCCTAAAGAGAAGGTAGCAGAAGCTCCAGCTCAATAATAGTGTAACTTTAAAGTTACTGTATAACCAAAGATTTAAATAGTAAATATCAAAAGATTTGTTATGAGAAAATTAATAAGAAATTCGATGTTGACAGGATTATCTATTCTAGCTGCATGTAATCCAGAGTACATAACAAAAAGAGAATTATCTGATTTAATGCAAGAAAATGGAAGAGTAATCGACACCCTATATAGCCAAGAACATAGAAAATCAGATTTAGATATAGGAATGACAAGTGGTGGAGATCTTGCTTTTACGCCAAGAAGTATTAGGATCCCAGAAACATGGGGGGTAGTTTTTAGATGTGATCGCGGGAACAAATTCGCAATTCAAGGATCTGAACCAAAATATAAAACTCTTTGGGAAAAAATGGACCCTGGAATGGAAGTAATAATAGATTATAAAGAAATAAGAGATAATAAATATAAAGATACAAACGGCGATGGAGTAAGAGATCTAGTTAGTTCTATAGTCATAGATTACGATTTCATAGATGCTAATCCTAAGAAAAAATAAAATACTTAATCCAATTCTTTAAAAACCTCTAATTATACAAAGTTTTATGTCAGAACTAGATACAATTAATGTTATTATTTCAGGTCATATTGACCATGGTAAGACAACTTTATTATACAAACTAAGTGGAAAATGGACAGATACGCATTCTGAAGAACTAAAGAGAGGAATTACAATTAAGCTAGGATATGCAGATGTTACAATCAGCAAAAATGGAGACTATAACATACAAAACAAAGGCACTCCTAAAAGATATGTTACATTCATTGACGCTCCTGGACACGAAATGCTTATGGCTACAATGCTTTCAGGCGCAGCAATAGTTGACGCAGCAATTCTTGTAGTAGCCGCAAATGAAGGAATCAAACCTCAGACGAGAGAACATCTAATGGCATTGCAAGCTAAAGATATTAAGAATATAATAATTGTTCAAAATAAAATTGACTTAGTCAGCAAGGAAAAAGCAATTGAAAATTATAACACTATAAGAAAAGAATTCAAAGGAACAATTGCAGAAAATGCAATAATAATTCCAGTATCTTCCCAACAAGAAATAAACATCGAAAAAATATATGAAGCTTTATGTGAAGTAAAAGTTCCATCTAGAGTCCAATCAGATAAACCATTATTTTTAATTGCAAGATCGTTTGATATAAACAAACCAGGAACAAAACCAAAAGACTTGCATGGAGCAGTAATTGGAGGCACTCTAAAAAAAGGAATACTAAAAGTAGGAGATACAATAGAACTAAAACCAGGAATAATGATTAAAGAAGCTAATCAAATAAAATACAAGACAATCAAAACAAAAATAGCATCTTTATTCAAAGGATCAAGCAAAACAAATGAAATAACTCCTGGAGGAAATGCTGCAATAGAAACAGAACTAGACATGTCAATAGGCAAATCTGATGCTCTTTCAGGTTGCGTAGCATCTATAGAAAACAATCTTCCAGAGATAACAAACAAGATAACAATCAAACACCATGTATTCAAAGAACAAATAGGTGGAGTTCCTATACCTGCATTAAAACCAGGAGAAACTCTAATGTTATCAATTAACACATCAGTCACAGTAGGAAACATAATAAGATTAAACAAAGATGATGCAGAAATATCTCTAAAAATACCAATAGTTCCTTTCAAAGGAGACAAAGTAGGAATAGCAAGAAACATTAACAATCACTGGCGCCTCATCGGCCATGGTGAAATTCTCAAATAAGAATATAAATCATAAAACTCCTCAAATTTAATGGAGAAATATATCTCAAAAATTCAAGGTCCAACAGCAGTCCTCGCAGGAGCAGGAACTGGAAAAACAAGAAGCATTATTGAAAAACTAAAATATGTAATTAACAATAAACCCATTCCAATAGAATCCGTAGTCTGCCTAACATTCTCAAATGAAGCAGTAAACAACCTAAAAGAAAGAATAATTCCGTTCCTAAAGAACAAAGAACCAATAATAGCAACATTTCACTCATTCTGTGCAGACATCTTAAGAGCACATGGAGAAAAAATCAATATCAAACAGAATTTTAAGATAATAACTCCAGATGATGGAAAAATTCTACTCCACAAATACTTCAAAACTCTTCCTTTATTGTGCAACAAATATATTGATGAGATAGGTACAAAAAAAGATCTAGGAATCTCTTTAGAATCATTAAAATTACAAGAAAAGTCCCAAGATGAAATACAAAGCCTTTCAAGAAAGCTAGAAGAAGCAAAATTCAAAATAAACACCAACCATATAAACAAATTATCAAAAGAACAAATAGACAATATCAAAGAAGAAAGAGATAATCTAGAAGAACAAATTAAAAATGCAAAATTTATTCAAGCTTGGAAAAATTATGAAAAAATAAAACAAGCCCAAAATGGCTTAGACTATTCAGATCTTCATAATAAAGCACTAGAATTACTAACAAAACATCCAGAAATAGCAAACTCATTCGAACATATAATCGTAGATGAATTCCAAGACACTAATAAAATCCAATGTGATTTATTAGAAAAAATAGCTTTAAAGAAAAATATAACTGTTGTAGGCGACTTAAATCAGTCAATATACAAATTTAGAGGAGCCTATGAAGACAACTTCAACTATTTCAAAGAAAAGTTCCAAGTAAAAAATGAAGACATATACAGACTAGATAAATCATATAGATCAACTAACAAGATTCTAAACATAGCACATGAACTAATAAAAAACAATTATGAAAAACCGGAAGACTGTTTCAAAGTAAGAAATGCACATAACTTTGAAGGAGATAAAGTAAAAG
>CAYMJZ010000010.1:0-13925 GCA_964391445.1 Candidatus Woesearchaeota archaeon | reverse complement strand
AAACCAGAAAGTATCAAAACCGTAACCAAAACTGCAACTCCAATTCCCAATCCAGGCAACAACAATCCAAAGAAATCAGAAACTATCTGCAACCTCATAGCCATCAATGCAGAAGCAGCAGCAATAACAAAATTAACTCCTCTATTAGCTCCCAAAACTCCTGTTGAAGTCAAAATACCAAATATAACTGCAAATATTAATAATGCAGGAAGCAAGAAATCAAAAACTCCTGAAACTTCCCATTGAGCATACAAATCATAAAGAGAAAAGAATTGCATAAATAATCCCGCACTAATCACCATCATGTAAAAATACAAACTTTATTTAAATATGTTTCGCATTAATTAGGCTTAGGTTTTTCCTTATCTCCTCTTAAGACAAGAACCAAGCCGCCAATAATTATTGCAATAAAAACAATATTTGTAATAAGATTACTTCCAGGTTCACTAAACTTATAGGCTAAATAATCCCAAGCTCCTGTGAAATAAAGACCTGCAATAACGACGGCAATAGCAGACAAAACAACCACTGCCTTCTTTATTTGATCTCCCCAAACAAATGCATTTCCGCTATGAACAGAACCAACAAGTATCAAAAATACAAGAATCATTACAACAGCAACAGCCAAGAAAGGCAATAACTGATTAATTATTCCAACAGCATTAGCAAAAGTAATTGTAATCAATCCAAAGACTAAAGCAACCATTGCATCAATCTGTTTCTTATCCTTTCCTAAAACCTCAGATTTCTGCAATATAGCAAAAACAACAGTAAAAACAAGTATGAACGGCAAGACTCCTTGAGAGATAATTGGGCTTGATAAAATCGTATCGACCATAATCAGAAAAAACAGATCATTTATTTAAATCTTCTGAAGATCAGAAAGAATCAAATCCTGAAGTCATCATGCTACTTCCAGAATTTCCTGAAGGTGCAGAGTTTGAAGGTTGTGAAGCAGAACCCAAATCCATTCCTTCACTCTTTGACGGAATAGAACTTCCAGTAATCACAAAAACATCTCCAATTGCCTTAACAAACTGATGCGGAATTATAACTCCCCTAGCTCCACCAAGAGAACTAACAAAACTACCATTAACCCTTATCTTCCATCCATCAACTTTGTTATCCATTAAGTTAACATCTTCTACTTGTCCGAAGTATTCTCCCTCAGCAGTATAAACGTGTTTATTCATCACTTCAGATACTTTCTTTATTTTAAGCATAATCAAAATTAATTTGTTGTATATTTATACTTTACGTTAAGCAAATAGACATGTTATAGTGATAATATTAGTGCAACAAACTTTATAAGAAATCAAAAACTAGCACAAAAATGAAAGAAAGAGAGATAGGCCAAATAATAATTGGAATAATAAGTTTAGGATTTGTTGCAGGATTCATAGAATTAGTTCAAGGAGATCTAAAATCATTTTCTTATATAGTGTTATTTGAAGCAATAATAATAGGAATAAACATAATTTCTAAAAAAATAGTTGCCTCAAGACTTGACGCAGATGTTGAACATGAAGTTTGGAAAATGCAAAGATTCTGGTTTAATCAGTCGGATAAATTTAACAAAAGCATATATGCTGGAATAATAATCCCTGTATTTATTGCAATAATAAGTTTAGGAACAGTAAAACTAATGACTGTGCTCACTTATGAAACCAGAGCTTTGAAAAGAAGAGCTGCAAAAAGATTCGGACCATATAGTTTTACAGAAATGACTGATTTCCATAACGCTCTAGTCGGGGCAGCAGGTATAATTTCTTGCTTGGCAATAACATTCATAACTTATTGGTTACCATATGCTGGAACTGAAACAATCGCAAAAATGGCAACATTTTATGCATTCTTCAATATGATCCCATTTTCCAAACTAGACGGTTCTCAGATATACTTTGGTTCAAGAGTTTTATGGTCTGTTTTAGCAATAATAACTTTAATATTCATGATGTATGCCCTACTTCTAGTATAAGCTTACAAAATGAATGAGTTAAAAATTTCTCCCAGAGAGTATCAAAAAGCAATTGTAGAAACAGCAAAAGACAATAACACTCTAGTTGTACTTCCAACAGGAATAGGTAAAACTCTTATTGCCTTAATGCTTTCAATAGATAGAATAAAAAAATATCCAGGTAAAAAAATATTAATTCTTGCTCCAACAAGACCATTAGTAGAACAACATCTAGAGTCTTTCAAAAAAAATCTCTCAGAATTATTTGCAGAAGTAGATATTTTCACAGGATCTGTCAATGCACAAAAAAGAATGCAAATTTGGAAAAATGCTGAAATAATTTTCTCAACCCCTCAATGTGTAGCAAATGATGTAAGAAAAGGATTGTACAACTTAGAAGAAGTTTCTCTTCTAGTTATAGACGAAGCACATAGATGTTTAAAAAATTATGATTATACTTTTGTAGCAAATGCATACAAATCCCAAGCAGTAAATCAAAGAATTCTAGGATTAACAGCATCTCCAGGATCAGATAAAACAAGAGTCCAACAAATATGTAAAAACCTAGATATAGAAAAACTAGAAGTCAGAACAAGAGATTCAGAGGACGTAAAACCTTACCTTCAAGAATTAAATATAGAAAAACACGAAGTACCATTCCCTCAAGAATTTATAGAATTAAGAGTCTTATTAAAAAGAATATATGACTCTAAAATTGAGCAGCTAAAAAATAGAAATCTCTTATTTGAGCAAGCAAATAAAATAATACTTCTTAAGCTTCAAAACAGATTAGCAACTCAAGCAAATGTACCTGGAAATTTTAATGCAATGATTGGGATGTCTTTATGTGCCCAAGCAATAAAAATATCTCATGCAATGGAATTATTGGAAACTCAAACACTTTCAGGATTGAATGAATATCTTAAAGGCCTAGAAAAACAAGCTGAAGAGAAAAAGAGTAAAGGTGTCCAGACTTTAGTAAATTCTCCAGATTTCAAAGTAGTAAGATTATCTCTAAACAAACTTCTTGAAAATAACGTGGAACATCCGAAAGTTGAAGAGTTAAAAGTTCTAATAGAAAATGATTTTTCAATTAATCCAAATAATAAAGCAATAATCTTTACACAATATAGAGAAACTGCAAATAAAATAGTTCAAAAATTAAATCAAATACAAGGAGTAAAAGCAAGTACTTTTGTAGGCCAAGCTAAAAAACAAAGTGCCTCTGGTAACTCAGGATTATCTCAAAAAGAACAAAAACAGGTAATAGAACAGTTCAAAACAGGAAGTCTGAATATATTATGTGCAACTTCAATAGGGGAGGAAGGTCTTGATATTCCTGAAGTAAACGCAGTATATTTCTACGAACCAATACCTTCGGAAATAAGAAGAATTCAAAGAGCAGGCAGAACAGCAAGATTAAGTAAGGGAAAGCTGGCAATTTTGATAACTAAAGGAACAAGAGATGAAGCGCATCATTATGCAGCAATAGCTAGAGAGAGAAAAATGAAAAAAACAATAGAATCTGTAAAACAAGATTTAAAGAATAAAACTCTAGAAGATTACTAATGACTTTCTTTAACATATTCTCAAACAAAAAAACAAAACAAAGAATAGTAGAAGTAATTGCAGATAATAGAGAGAAAAATTCATTAGTAATATCTGAGTTAATTAATCAAAATAATTCTGTAAAATTTGAACAATTAGAAATAGGAGATTATCTAGTAAATAATATTGCCATAGAAAGAAAAACAAAATCAGATCTAGTAAATTCAATAATAAACAAAAGAATCTTCAGCCAATTAGAAAATCTAAAAAAATATCCAAATTACCTTCTAATAATTGAAGAAGATAATTCACAATTACAGATTCATGAAAATGCGATAAAAGGTTTTATGTTAAGCACAGTTCTAAAAAATAAAATTCCCCTAATATTTTCAAAAAATCCAAAAGAAACAGCAAAATATATTTCAATATTAGCAAATAAAAAAGAAAAAGAAATATCCTTAAGGCAATCAAGAAATTTCATATCAAAAGAGCAACAAGTTCAATTTATTCTAGAAGGTTTTCCAAATATAGGCCCAGTAAAAGCAAAAAATCTAATAAAAGAATTCAAAACCCTAAAAAACATAGCCAATAAAAGTAAAGAAGAGCTAGAAAAAATATTAGGAAAACAAGCAGAAGAATTCCATGATTTGATTAATCGAGAACCTTAATTGAAAAAGCCTTTATTCTCAAATCCTCTGGAAATCTTTCAACAATTCCAGAAACATAAACGTTCAAACCAGCATATTCTTCAGAACATTCACAAAAAACAGGAATTTCATCAACAATAATCAATTTTCCAGTTCCAAACTTCCTTTCCTCTTCAACAATTCCAGAAACATAAACAACTTCTCCAACAACCGACCCATCAAGACTTGTAACGTATTTTCCCTGATTAATCAAAAAAGCAACAATAAATCCCAAGCCTATAATTCCTACAATCAATGCAATTCTCCGCATAAATCTATAACAATAACGTTTAAATTAACCTTTCCATAGAAATTAATATGGGTGTCGAAGAGAAGTTAGAGCTAATAAAAAGAAATACTGAAGAAATAGTAACCGAAGAAGAATTGAAGAAAATACTAAAAGAAAAGAAAAAACCAGTAGTTTATTGTGGATACGAACCTAATGGGCCAATGCACCTAGGTCATTTTGTAACAATAACTAAATTAATAGACTTAGTAAAAGCGGGATTCAAAGTGATAATATTGCTAGCAGATTTACATGCAATGCTTAATAGAAAATCAGAAGATTCGATAAAAAAAGAAATAGAAAACTGGAAAAAGACAATAAAGGCAATAGGCATAAAAGCAGAAGTAATTTTGGGAAGTAGCTTCCAATTTTCAAAAGAATATCAATTTGATGTAATGAAAGCTTCCCAGTCAATGTCCTTGAATAGAGGATTAAGAAGCATGCAAGAGGTAGCAAGAGACATTGAGAATGCTACAATCTCTCAATTATGGTACCCTTTAATGCAAGTTTTAGATATTAAGCACTTAAAAGCAGATGTAGCCTTAGGAGGGTTAGAACAAAGAAAAATACATATGCTTGGTAAAGATATTGAAAACATAACCTCTCATAAGTTTGTAGCAATTCACACGCCTCTAATAACCTCGTTAAAGGGCCCAGGACAAAAAATGTCGAAATCTATACCTGGAAGCGGAATATCTATAACAGACTCAAATGATGAAATAAAGAAATCAATATCTGAAGCATATTGCCCTGCTAAAGAAATAAAAGACAATCCAGTCCTTCAAATAAACAGGCTAATAATATTCCCATTGCTAAAAAAAGTAAAAATAAAGAGGCCTGAAAAGTTTGGAGGAGATAAAAATTATGAAGATTATGAAGGAATGGAAAAAGATTACGAAAAAGGAAATCTTCACCCTTTAGATTTAAAAAATTCAACAATCTCTTCCTTAGAAGAGATTATAAAGCCAATACGCAATAATTTAAAATAAAAAGATGGTGAAAAACAAGGTTTTGTTGCTAAGCATTTCTATAATAGCATCTTTGTTACTATTGTTGCTTGTTTCTGCAGCAATATCTACTACATCTCCTCTTAACGGAACAAATCACACTCATGCAGCTCTTATTCTTCTAAATACAACCTTTCTTAACAATACAGATATTCTAACATTTGGAACATCTCAAACCCAAATAAACGCAAGTTTTTACAGAGTTAATGGTACACAAATAACTTTCCTTGCAAATAGTTCAACTTGTTCAATAGCATCAGGAGCAAATGGAGAGGGAGCATGTTGGACAAGATTTAATGTTTCAGGTTTAGACGGTTTCTATAACCTTACTTCTACAATATTCAATGCGACAACAAGCAGAAATTCTTCAACAAACATAACATCTGTATATTTTGACTCTACACCTCCTGTAGCATTTGCAGAAAACTTTTCAGGCTTAGTAAGTAGAGGAAATTACTCTCAAAATATAGTTCTTAACATCTCTATATTTGATGTAACTATAGGAATTCAATCAGTCATATTTAACATAACAAACTCCTCGGGCGGACAAAATGCATCAGTAACTGCAACAAGAGAAGGTTCAACATCAAGTTATTCTGTAACAATTAATACTACAAATTATCCAGATAGTTATTATTACAACATAACAGTATATGTAAATGATTCTTTAGGAAATCTAAATAATTCTGCAAGAATCTTTAATTTAACATTCGATAATACCAAACCAGCCGCAAGTTTTACATGTACAGACTACACAGTAGAAGAAGATGATATTATGAATTGTGATTGTGTTTCATCAGACGCACTTTCAGGAGTGGCATCAGAAAACTTTGACCCTACACCCCCTACATCAAATACCGGAAATAATCAGCAATCAACTTGTACAGTAACAGACTATGCAGGTAATGTAAATACTTCAACAATATCTTACAATGTAACTGGAAGTTCAGGCACTAGTAGCGGAGGAGGTTCATCTGGCTCAAGTTCATCAGGATCTACAGGCGGAACAACAGGATCATCAAGCTCTGGAAATTCATCAACCACAAATAACACAACTCAAAACTCATCTTCGGGAGAAGCTAATCAACTTCAAGCAAACCAACAAAATCAAAACGAAAGTGATTTCAAAATAAATTATTGGATATTATCTTTAATAGTGGTTGGAGCTGCAATAGCAGTAACTGTATTTATTTTAATAAAGAAAGGAATTTTACAAAGATTGTTAAAGTTTAACAAATAATATCATCTAGTTTTAAACTCTAAAACATCTTTGTCTTTTAAGACATGGCTTAAACCAACTTTTTGATTGGCAAATTTACCACTAGGGCCAGTAAGCTTTGTTTCTACAATAATTTTTGAGAAGCCCTTATAGATAGATTCGGCAGCATCTTTGACTGTCTTTCCTGCAGATAAAACAATAGGAATATTTGAAGGAGCTTTTCCAGGTTCTTTTGTATATACTCTGATAACCCTCATATAAGAAAAGATTTTTTGTTTCAAGTCATCTATCCCATTGCCCTTAAGTGCAGAAATTAAAACAAAGTCAACCTTCTTAGTTTTAAGGCGAGCATCTAATTTCCTAAGCTCTTCATGACTAAGCAAGTCAATTTTATTAATAACTATCAACCTCTTACCTTTGCAATGCTCCAAAACCTTTTCAAAACTGACCAAATCTTCAACTTTTTCCAATATTGTCAAAACCAAATCTGCAGTATGAACTATACTCATATCAAAATCTTTACCGTTTACGGCAGGCAAATCCACTATTTGCGAAGGCACTCCTTGATAATACATTGTTCCGACATTAGGCCCGGTAGTAGTATAAGGAGAAGAAGAAATAATCGGCATCGCATTAGTTAGCTTGGAAAGAAGCATAGACTTTCCCGAGTTTGGTAATCCTACAAGAATCACTTGAAAACCTTCTTTGCGTATTCCCTTTTTTCCTTTTCCAACAGAAGCGCTCTTCTCCGATTTTTCTATAAACTTCTTCAATCTAGTCTTTAATTCAGAAAGTAAATTCTCACTACCCTTATGCTTAGGTGCAACCTTAATCATCTCCTTGAGAGCTGCAATCTTCTCATCAAGAGTCTGAGCATCCAAGTACTTCTTTTCGGCATTAAAATATTCATATCCTGCGTTTATTGGCATGAGCATAAATGAATTGAAAGCCTTAAGAATATTTCTAATAGACAATTATCCCATAATCTCTAGCTGTAAGCCTTTTGGATCTCTCTACCGCATCAAGCAATTTTCTAGTTTTTGGATTCATACGTTCGTATATATCCCTTTTATCTGCCTTTAGTACCTCAATTGCTCTAATTATATCTTCTTCAGAAATATGTATTGTAATAGGAGTTCTTTCTATTTTTTCTTCAATCATCAGTTGATCCAAGTGAGAACAATTAAAAAGCGTTTCTAATAGACCTTTATTCCGTATTCTTTATCTGTTATCCTCTCCGAGTCTCTACACTCTCTAATCTCCTGAATTAATCGTCTCGCTTGAGGCCCTCTATTTTTATAATAATCATAAAAATCAAATTTTGGATCTAAAAGTATTTTATCCGCTTCTTTAATTACTCCTTCAATAGCCAAAGCATCAATTGGAGCCATTATTAATTAACAATAAGTAATAACCTTTATTAATTCTCCTTAATCTTTCAAATAATGAAATTTCAAAAAATAAAACTCAAAAATGGAATAACTGTTCTATTTGAAGAGAGAGATCTTCCCCTAATTTGTTATAGCATCTCAAATCCTTTCGGAGGAGCATATGAAACATCTGAAGTAAAGGGCGTAGCCCATTTATTTGAACACCTATTATTCACAGGAACAAAAACAAGAACTCATGAGGATATCTCTGGAGAAATAGAAAAAAAAGGCGGATTGATAAATGCGTTTACTGCTCAAGATGTAACAACTTACTTTGTAAAAATGCCATCGGAGCATGCAGAAATAGGTATTGAAATAATTCATGACATCTTAAAAAATCCGACATTTCCAGCAGAAAAATTAGAGAAAGAAAAAAGAGTAGTAACAGAAGAAATAAAAATGTTTCACGATGACCCTGAAAAAAGAGTTTATGAAATTCTAGAATCTTCATTATATGAAAAACCATTCGGAGAAGGAATAGTAGGCTCAGCAGAAACAGTCAAATCATTGACAAGGGAAAAAATAATCAAAATTTTTGATGAAAACTATGCTCCTGAAAACTTCATAGTAACCATAGTTGGAAAGGCAGATATAAAAAAAATATGCAAAAGACTAGAAAGCGACTTCAAACCCTCAAAAAGAAGCTATTCTCACGTTCCAATTAAAACAAAAAACGCTCAAATCACTGAAGAAAGAAGCGGAATAGATCAAGCACAATTAGTTTTAGGAATGCATGCCCCTCAAGACGAAAAGAAGCAAAAAGCCCTTGAAGTTTTAAACGCATATCTAGCAGGAGGAATGTCTTCAAAATTATTTTTAGAAATAAGAGAAAATCATGGCCTTGCCTATACGGTAAGAGGATCAATAGAAAGAGAGAAGAACTATAGTTATTATTCAATATATGCCGGAACTACAAGTGAAGCCTTAGACAAGGTAAAATCAATGATTCTTCAAGGGATAAAAGATGTAGAAAAAATGACTGAATCCGAACTAGAAGAATCAAAACAGCGCCTTATTGGAATAAGAAGAGTAGCAACAGAAGAAAGTTTGAATTCAATGCAAAGGCTAATCTTTGAAGAAATCTCAACTGGTAAAGCAGAGGACTATTATGATTATGACAATAAGATAAAATCTGTAAAGTTAGAAGAAGTAAAAAATATCGCTAAAGAAATAATAAAGAATTACAGCGTGGCAATCCTTAAACCTAAAAAATAAAAACTAATTCATCTTAGAGATATATGTTAGAATTTGTTCTAGCAATACTTGCAGGACTATTTTTAGGGAGTTTAACAGGAATAACTCCTGGAATACATATTAACACAATAAGTGCTTTACTTATAGCAAATCTTTCTGCATTTTCTTTTATGTCTACTACATCTCTAGTAGCATTTATAGTATCTTTAGCAATAACTCACACAATCCTAGATTTCATTCCTTCAATTCTAACGGGAGCAACAGATGAAGAATCATTCCTTTCAGTACTTCCAGGGCATGAAATGCTAATTCAAGGTAAAGGAAGAGAAGCTATTCTTTTAGTCTTAGTAGGTGCATTAACTGCAATACCTTTAATCCTAATTATAATAATTCCGTTCATAAAATTAATTCCCTTAGTTTATGAAAAAATAACTTATTTTATCCCATTTATACTAATATTTATTTCATTATATCTAATAATAAGAGAAGACAAAACCTTAACAGCCTTAGTAGTTTTTCTAGCAAGCGGAATTCTAGGATATTCTGCGTTAAACTCTCCAGTAAAAGATCCTTTATTGCCTTTATTAGGGGGCTTATTTGGAGCATCAAGTATTATAATAAGCCTTAATCAAAAAGTAAAAATTCCTTACCAAGAACCAATTAGCCTAAAGAACATTAAGAATCTAAAAAAAGATTATATTAAATCTATCTTGGGATCGGCAATATCCTCCCCATTATGCTCTTTCCTTCCTGCAATTGGTTCAGGACACGCCGCAACAATCTCTTCAGAGATAATCCCGCAATCAAGAAAATCTTTTCTTATAATGTTAGGAACAATCAATTTAGTAGTGATGACTTTAAGTTTTGCAACCCTATATTCCATAGATAAAACTAGAACAGGAGCGGCTGCAGCCATAAAAGAAATTGTAAGAGAACTAAATTCTGCAGATTTATTTAATATAATCTCAATTGCAATAGCCTCTATAATTATAGTTTCATTTATAGCCTTGCTTATAACTAATTTATTTATTAGGATACTTGAAAAAGTAAATTATAGAAACATTTCAATAGTTATGTTAATCATCTTAACAACTGCAGTCGTAACACTTTCAAACATTCAAGGATTAATTGTTTTCATAACTTCAACTGCATGGGGGATATTTGCAATTAAATCAAATATTAGAAGAATAAATCTGATGGGGGTTCTTTTAGTTCCTACAATAATCTTCTATTTAACAAATAATTTCTAAAAACTCAGCTTCATCTGTTTCTCTTTTTCTTTTCCAAAAATGCTCTCGATGTCAAGTTGAACTATCTCTAAATTTTCAAGCAAATAAGGGCTAACCTTATAAGTTCTAGCGAGATTAAGAGCTGCTTCCATATACTTAACAATACTTCCTTCGGATATTGTAAATATTATTTTGCCTCCACAAGAAGTACACTTTCCAGCAAGCGGAGGTCTCCTAAATTTATCATTACAATCAACACACCTAAAAACCTGTTGTGAAAACTTCCTTAAATTACCTCTAATGTCTCTAATAAAATGTCTCTCAATAATAAGTCTTGCAACGTCGCTTACATCCACCGCTCTTATCTTAGAGCATAAATCCATTTGCTCCGCAACTTTATCATGCATTGTGGGCAAAGTCTTGTAAGCAGAGTTCAAAACGGCATTGTTTATATTATCGCAATCATGCGTGAATCCTAAATTAGTAAAGGTGTCCTGTCCATTCTTCATCCTATGAGAAACTTTTTCAATCTTAACTTCTGAAGAATGCTTTCTCTGTTCAGCAAGTTCATAAAGCTCTAAAGGATATCTCCCGCAAACAAAATCAAGGATCTGGTCATCAACTTCTCCAGCATTTATTTTAATGTTAAGAACTAAAGGAGCATCCTGTGTGCCTCCTCTATGGGAGGGTAAAAACTTCCTGGAGAAATTCAACAACATATCCATCAATAATATGACTGCAGCTTCATCTCCGTCACAATCCCTTCTCATTGCAGCATGCATAAAAGGAGAAGCAAAGAAAACTTGAGTCTTAGAAAATCCAATTAACCTTCCAACAGTTGCAGTACAGATATGCGGTGCAATACATGCAAACAAAGACCCTAACAAAGATTCCTTATTTTCCGTATTGAAGAATTTATCAAGACCGTACAACTTCTCAAGCTCATCATCAATAAATTTTGTAATATTATAAAAAACATCATCCGCTTTCTCGTCTAAAGTATCTGGACATGATGGCAATATTATATCATGAGGAAATATCTCTAATATTTGATTTTCATTTTCCAATAAATTACCATTAACGTCTTTTTCATAACCTAACTCTATAAGTTTTCCAACAGAAGTACCAATTTCCTTTGGTTTGAAATAACTAATAGGCATCTCAGTCATATCATATCTGATAGTTCCATCTTTGTTTACATGCAAGTTATACTTAGCCCTTAACAAACCTTTTCCCAAATGTTCCACACTATGCTCTTCACTTGAAGTCCCTCTTACCCCTTTAACTGCGACAGGCAATTCATCTATTCTAGCACCTATTAGTTTCTTAGCAAGCTCAAAATGTTGTTTAATATCCAATTTTCTATTAGAAAACATTTGATTTCCAGTAGGATGTTCCTGACAAAGAGAATCAGAGTATTTTTTGCACACTCTACAATAATTCTTTTTAGTGCATAAAGTCAAACAAGAAGCGCATCTTTGATAGGGAGAATCACTACCACACAAACTACAAAAATAATTAGGAAAATCAGCTTCTACACTTCCATATTCAACAGCTGCCTGAACACTTCTTAATCTACCGCCTTCCTCCCCAACAGGGAATATAACATGAGGACTCCCAGTTAACTTACGAAGCTTTGATTTTTCAGGCCTTCCCATTCTAGCACCTATAAAATCTCCAGCCTTATCTTTAATAGGAATGCTTGAAATAGTATTCAATACATCAATTACCCCTCCATCAGAAGGAATTTTCTTAAGAACATTTTCAAAATCAGATTCAAAGTTATCTAATTTCTCAATCCCTAAATTAAACAATAACGCATTAGAGTCTATTCCCTCTATCAAAACCTTGTCTCCTTTAACTAAATGAGGACACCCTATCAATTCCAGAGCCCTCTTTCCAATATTAAATCTCTCCTTATCTGTCAGAGAATAAGGTAAAACAAGATCCTTATCAATTTTGCCATGAGCAATCCAATCAATCAATCCTAAAAATTGCTTATAGTCTATCTGAGTCCAATAATAAATATACTTTGGATATAAAGGGATAGAATAATTCCTTGAATAATCAATCGCATCATTAAATGAAACATTAAAGTAATCTGAACAAAATCCTCCTACCTTCTCAAGTTGCAAATTCCACCACTCTTCTACATAGCCAGGCTTCAAAAGAACATAATTCCTATTGATAACATCATCTAAAGTAAAAAGTATATCTCCTAAATAAATAATTTCTGAAACGCTATTCTTTATTTTATTCGCATCTTCCATTGTAGTAGGCTTAACAACACTTCCGTCTTTTAGCTTGACAATAGGGCCTTCTATATTCTCAACCATAGATATTGCAGTGCCTTTAGTAGGTTTTTCAATTTTCAACTGTGTTCCAACTGCCAAGAAATTCCTAGATATTGCCATTGTAGCAGGAGAAACAGAAGTTGCAGAAAATCCAGCATTTCTAGCACGCCCATATCTAAACCTAAATCCTCCTGAACGAGAAGGATGACAATAAATTGGTCTTCCAGCAACAATATCCTTCATATATGTAGGAACGCCGTCCCCATCTCCAGAAGCCTTAGTCTTCTTCTTTTGAATATTAGCATATTCTTCCAAAAAATCAAATCCTGTAGACTTGAAACCATTTTCCTTTGCAATTTTTAACAACCTAAATGCCTTTATTGCTTTCTGAGCTAAACATTCAGAAAACATTAAACACATTCCACCTCTAATAAAATTAGTTTCTATTCTCGGAATATCTTTATAATTATAAACTTCTTTTTGTTCAGTTGGTTCTCCAGCAATTTGAAAAGGAATATTTTTGGCCAGAAAGGTAATTTCTTCTTCACTAGGAAGATATTGTAAATTAGTAACCCTTTCATGATAGTCGTAATTTTCAGTTACATATCTTTTCACTTCATCTTCAGTAGGATCATACTTCGCATATCCAAACAATTCACGCAAATAATCAATAACCATCAAAGCAACACATCCTGCAGTAGTTCCAGCACTTCTAATCGGACCAGAAAAATAAGCTACAAAGTAATCCTTCCCTTCCCTTGTTTTATTTATCTTCAGTTCTGTATAACCCTCAATCGGAGAAGATACTACTCCTAAAGTAAAATAAGAAAATGCGACTCTAATTCCAGCATCTATTGCCTGAAGCTGATTGTCAAATTTACAATACTTTTGTTTAGCAATATCTTCCGCAATTCCCAAACAAACAGACATCGTAAGCTGCCCATATTGTTTCTCTAATTCCAAAATTCTATTTATTATATGAGGATCTTGTAATTGAGGATAAATAACTGAAATTAATCCTACAGCTTTTTCAGCAAGAGATATAGCAATAGGAGTCTCAACTTTTGAAATTGGG
>CAYMJZ010000009.1:0-14482 GCA_964391445.1 Candidatus Woesearchaeota archaeon | reverse complement strand
TCTCTAGTTTTTTAATGTTTTTTTGTCTTAGGATAATTTATTTAATTAATCTAAAAATATTAAAATGATTTAATTTCAAATGCCTTAGATTCTTTATCAATTGAAGTATATAATAATTCAAAATTACTTTCAATTATAAAATCATAAATTTCAGGGTTAACTGATGAAACTATTGGTCTATTAAATATCAGTTCATTTAACTCACTATATTTTGGAATTGAATCCAAAGTAACTATTAATATTTTATTAGATTTTTTATCTTCTATTAGTCTTTTAAATTCTCCAAGATCATTAGAAAAAGAAGATGGGTTACTGGAGAATGAGATATATTCTTTATCATTCAAGTAATATTTTGTTGCACCAGAACCAACGTGTATTATCGTATAGTTATCACTTTTATTTTCAAGATAATTATCTACAAATTCAGATATATCTTTATTTCCTATTATTTTACTATCCTTTTCATAAATTAACTTAGTAGGGTGATAAGTGTCGCCTGGATAATTTGCATTATAAAAAATAAGATTTATTAGAAGTGGCAAGAAGATTATAAATAAAAATAAAAATTTGGATTTTTTGTTAAATAAGTATAATCCATAGTTTAGAGAGGAAATAATCATGAAAGGCAAAAGTAAATAAAATATTCTAAACGTAAATGTAAAATAGTTATTAGAAAGATTGTCTAGATATAACAAAATAAAAGATAAAGTTGTTAAAGTGAATAATTTGATTTCAGAAAATTTGCCTCTTAAGAAAGGTAATGAAGATGCCCATAATATAGTAAACAATGGATAATTTAATAGAAGCCAATCAATATGGTATTTTTGATTATTTTCAGAGATATTAAAATAGTTTTCTGGAAGGGTTATTAATATGTATGTAGAGAAAACTATGAAAAAAAACAAAATAAATAATAATTTCTTAGATTTGATGGTTTTTTTCTTATAGTGGTAGAATAATATAGCAGGGATCAATAAAAAAACAAATTCATTTATCAAAAAAAATGAAAGCATAATCAACAAAATTGATAAAAATAATCTTTTTTTATTGTCTTTATTTAACAATAATATTATTAACATGACTGTAATGGTCAAAGAATAAAATCTTAGGTATCTTGCAAAATAGACAAACCATATTTCAAAAGCAAATATTGTTGTTGTAATAATCGCATAGTTTTTAGGATAATATTTTTTTGAAACAAGGTAAACCAAAATAATATTGAAAATACTCATTAAGACAAGTGGAAACCTGAAGATGAGCTCGGTAGAAAAATCATTTCCGGATAAAATTTTACCAAATAAATATGGTAAAATTGAAGTCAAAATAGATCTAAAATAGAAATTTTCTGAATTAAAATTAATAAGGCTAAAATCTCCATTCAAAAGAGATCTTGCCATGGAAGCATGATAATATTCATCACCTTGGAAACCATAGCTACCAATTCCATATAAGTAAAAAAATGCTCCTACAATTACAATCAAAATCAAGCCAACCGAATAAACCCAACCTTCCTTATACATCCATCTAACCATATTTCTCAAAATTGGAATTCTGTTTATGTTCTGAAATTTATATTCAAAATCATGATATCTTTGTTTTTCTTCATCTTCTTCCTTCTGCTTTTCCTCTTCTATTTCTTTTTCTACTCTATCTCTGTTTTTGTAAAATGCCAAGAATCCAAAGCCTATCGCAGTTGCCGTCAATATTAGGATTCTATTTGATAAAATATCGAGTTTTAGAAATTTATTTGCAACAATTAAGATCAATAAAGAAAGGAAAAAATATTGTGAAGAGTCTACAATAGATCTTGCAAATGAGTTATATCTATGGTAATGTTCATCTAAATTGTACTTACAGAATATCATTCCTGTCAAAAATATTATTAGAAAAGCGCTAAATGTATTGTTTGACGCTATGAATTTTGTATCAATTACTCCAAACAAGTTAAGGGCAATTAAAATTGCAGAGATTATAGATAAATTTAGAAATAATAAATATCCAATTTTATTCAAGTGAGAATTCATTGACTTACAATAGCGTGAATAGAGGTTAATCTACCATTTCCTATTATTGGAATGACTGCCTGTCCGCTAACTCCTTGATTCTCAAATGTTTTTCTTTCATTTACGAGTAACTCCTGTGCTATTTTGATGTTGTAAATACATCCATCAAAATGAGGGTTTTCTCCGAAGTTGTGTGAGCTCCATCCTAAAGATAAGTCTTTTTCAGCGTTGTAATCTGTATAGATTACATCACTCCCAACTGAAGTTCTTCCAACAATCTTTCCATCAATCCATAATTCAATATAGCCTTTGCCTTCTGTATCTGGTGAATATATTGCTAAAGCTTCATGTTGAGTGTTAAAGAAAGATTCATTTACTGGATATGAAATGCTGTAAAAACTCCCATTAGCATCATTCATTCTTCCAACTCTAAACTGTACACTGTTTGTATTTTGCCAGAATTCCCAATTATAATGCCCTACAACTTGCTGATTGTTTCCTATTAATGGGCTAACAGAACTAGGTTTCCATTTTACATAGATAGACATTGGTCCAGACTCAAATAGATCCTTTGAGTTAGGAAGAGAAAGAGTCTGTTCATTGTAAGCGTTAAAATGAGTGCATGCTTCTTCAGTATTGTATGTAGCGTCTCCTGTAAAATCAGAATTAACTGTTTGGTCAAATGCCCAATCATAAGCCCATCTCATAGCATTAGTTTCAGGGTAACTTGCAAAACCAACTCCTTCGCCTTCAACATTCACAGTTACTTGAGCATTCTTCAAAGCAACTTTAGGCTCAATTACTAAATTAACTTGACCTTGCACTCCATTAGATAATGTAAGAAGTTTTTTTCCTTGAGCGTTTGTAAGATAAAATTCATTAGACAATGGAGATATTGTTCCAGATTCATCTATTGTAATATCAAATGTTTTTTCATATCCAAAAGGTAAATAATTGATATACAAGGCATACCCTAGTATAGCAACAGGAATTGCAAAGGCCAAGAAAATCAAAAACTTAGTTAGAAAGCTACTCTGTTCATGAGGTCCTTTAGGGGAATGACTTACATGATGAGATACTGGTTTATACATTGCTTCTTTGTTTTGTTTATTTTTCCAAGATGCAAGACTTCTTTCCCAGTCCTCTTGCCTTCTTCTTGATATGTCATCCATACAAAATAGTCTTAAGAGATGTTTTTTAAGGATTTGTATCAATAAAAATAAATAAATTATCTTAACTTATCTCTAAATTCTTCTATCTTTTCTTCAACTTCGTTCATAGACATGTTAGTTATCTCTTTCTTTGATTTGCTCAATTTAACAGATTCATCCCACTCATTATCAGGACCGTATTTCTTCACCATTCAAATCTAACACAAGATCGTGTTTTTAAGCATTTACCTTTAAATTAGATGTAGAAAAGTATTTAACTTGCTTAGCCCAAGAAAAGATAATTAAGTCCATGGGATCTTAACGGATCCCATGTTTTTTCATGAAAGAAAGAGTAGCAGTATATATTGATGGAAGTAATTTTTATTTCTCCGTAAAGAGAAAATTCAATTATAATGTTGATATTTCTAAATTTTGTGAAAAGTTAATCGGAAATAATGAATTGATAAAAATAAACTATTATATTGCTCCAATTGAGCAATTTAACAATCCTGATGGTTATGCTAAACAACAAAGCTTCTTAGACAATTTAAGGAAAATACCTAACCTAAATATCGTATTTGGAAGATTGGAAAAAAGGAAGAGAGAAGGAAAAACATATCTTGTAGAAAAGGCAACTGATGTTAATCTAGCTCTTGATTTAGTCTTAGATGCACAAGCTAACGAATATGATGAAGCTTATTTAATCTCAAATGATGGAGACTTTTCAGGGGCAGTAAAGGCAGTAATAGAAAGATTTTACAAAAAATTAATTTACGTTGCAGTTGGAACCTCAAGCATGATTTCTCATCATCTTAAAAAAGTTTCATCTTTAACATTTAAAGTAGATGAGTCTTTTGTAAAAGATTGTAAAATTCAGGAAAATAGTTAGTTTTAACTAAGCTCAATTATTGGTTTTTTGATGAAATCCCTATTAAAGGATAAGTCTCTTGCAATAGGAATCACCTTAATTTTAATTTATGCCTTCATTTTAAGAGTTTATTCTTTAGGCTCAAGCCCATTATGGTTTGATGAAACTATCTCAAGCCTAGCATCAAACAAGATAGCCACCACAGGGTTACCAATATTTGATTCCGGATTGCTTTATTCAAGAGCTTTAGTATTCCATTATATTCAAGGAATTTTTATAACTCTATTTGGACAAAACGATTTCATAGTAAGATTTGTTTCAGTCCTTTTCGGTTTAAGCACGGTTTTACTAGCTTTCTTTATAGGAAAAGAGTTCAATAAAGAAACTGGAATAATTGCAAGCTTATTCACTGCTTTCCTATTCCTGGAAATATTATACTCAAGGCAGGCTAGATTCTATCAAGCATTTCAGTTTCTTTTTTTCCTAACTATTTTTTTACTTTACAAATCAAGGAAAAGTAAGAGATACGCCTATCTAGCTTCAATATCTCTAGCTATAACTGTTCAAACCCAGATAGCTGGTTTAGTATTAGTTCCATTCTTCTTCTATTTATTTTACAAAGAACATAAAGACTGGAAATTGTTTATAATTCCGGTATTGGTCTGTTTGTATTTTGCTTCTTCATTCATAAATCTAGAAACTTCCAGTTCATCAGGAGCAGAATATGCACAAAGTTACACTTCAGAGTTATTCAGAAATTTAAGGGCGTTTTTTGTAATATCTTTGCTAGGAATTCCATTTGCTTACAAAATGAATAAAAGAATGTTTTATCTAGTTCTATTACCCTCTTTAATTTTAATATCTGGCCTATTCTTTGTAAAGGTCTTTGCTTTGAGATATGCTTATTTCATAATTTTAGGTTTGATAATATTTTTAGCATGTCTTTTAGCACATATTTATTCAAACCATAAAATTCTGGCAATAATAGTAATTGCTTTAGCAATAATTTATCCTTCAAATTTATTCTTTGATTACAATTATCTCACAGTAATCAAGCCGGAAAATATTAGAACATATTCAAGCACAGAACCAGTAATTGATTATAAATCATTAAATGAATCCACAAAAAATCTAATATCTTATAATAAATTAGTCACACTTTCAAGTCCAGGGGTTGAATGGTATCTAAAAAAACCAGATTACATAATTCCTTTTTCATTAAATGGATTACAATCAGGTTACGCATTATATAATGGAATTGACTCTTACACCGGTGCGGAAGTCTGGGATAATCAAGAGAAAGGTTTCATATTTTTAGAAGACTATTTTGCTTACTCTAAGTTAGGCCCTAGCCAAAAAGAAAAATTAGATAGTCTAAAATCAAACTGTTATATTTTAGAACAAAATCCGAGTCTCAAAGTTTATGCTTGTAAAACCAATCTTTAAATTAACCTTTTCGATATCTTAATCGATAATCTCCTTGTCTTATTACTTGGACCTTTTCATCTTCAAAACATTCAAACTCTATTTCGCTTCTTTTTCTTTTACCTTCAGATGTTTTCTTAACACAATATCTCCCATAAACTCTAGTTATGGGCCTTGTATCTGTTTGTCTTTGTACAATTTCAGCCATTAAATCCTCAAACCAAATATCTGATAGGTCTTCACCTCTCCTTCCATAAATTTCTATAAATGTTTCCTGACCATAAATATTCATTCTATTTCCGCTAAAGAAATTACTTGCTTGTTCAACATTTATCCTCAATGACCTCTTCTTTTTTCCAAGATATCCGTTCATTTTTTCAACGGATTTCTTTTTTATTTAAAGATTGTTGTTTTTATTGTAAAAAATTATCAGAATTCAAATTTACTTAACTTCTTGAGATACAACTGCGCCTCTAGTAATTGCATTCAATTTATCATAAAAGTCAATTTGCAACCCAGAAGGAATATTCATTACAACTTGTAAATCTCCATTAGCAAGCCACTCTTCGCTTTCCTTGTAATCTTTCAATAATCCATAAACTTGAGCGCTAAATCTAGCAGGGATAGTTAACTTAATCTTCTTAGTTTCAACTTTTATAGGAATCACAGTAGATAATTTAGTAATTAGTTCAGGCATCTGAGCTTCAGCAGGCCTATTATCAAAATTGAAATGTACTTCATTTATCGCTTTTCTTATTCTCTCTTCCGTATATGGTCTTCCATGCTGATCGACTGCATTGCGCAATACTAGATCTATAACTTGTTTAATCTTTTTCTCACGTTCAGCGTCTCTGAATTCTTGATTCTTTTGTATTTCACCTTTCTTCATAATCATTTCAGCAATAACATATGTATCATCAGTATCAAAAAAAGCATTCAATTCAGCTTTAGAAGCCACAAAACCCTTTTTCAAGTCCGTATATATAGAAGGCATGTTCAGAGCAGCAGAAACATTACCTTTTCCAGCTTTTACTTTCAAAGCTTCATCTAAATCAACAGAAATTTCAAACTGTTTTCCCTTAACTCTAATGCGTGCTTCAACTGTTGCCATAGTTATCTTGAGGGATAGAAGTTTTTAAAGATTTAGCAAAAACAAAGCAACTTCTCAGTTGTTGTCAGAATATACTCTTGTTAAGTAAGAATGGTCAATATCTACTCCTAAGTCTCTAGACAACTCAGCTATCCTATTAGCTGGAATCCTTCTGCCTCGCATGCCAGTTAAATATAACTTATTTTTTTCAGCAGATTTCAGTATAGAGTCATGAGGCACTGAACCTCCTAGAGCTGTAAGTGCCATCCATATCTCATCAACAGTAAATGTATCCATAAAACTCCTGGCTAAAGAGCCCTTTTAAGCCTGCCTATAGAGTTATTTAATAAATTTTCTTAGTTCTTCGCCGTGTAATCTAGTTAGTTTACCATCTTTCAAAGAGATCATCCCAACATCAAATCTTGATATTTCGAAGTTTTTACCCAATAAATCTTTGAATATTTTCATTACAAACTTAACGCCTTCATCCATAGTCATGTCCTCACTAACTCCCTTTCTCAATTCTTCCTTAACTTGTTCATCATTCTCTCCTATAGAGTTTGCTTTATATGCAAAGAAGTTTCCAGTAATGTCAGAGGTATACAAATGAGATTTCCCTTTAGAAACTCCAGCAATCATTACCGCAACACCATAAGGTCTTGATCCACCATACTGAGTATATGCTTGTTTATTATCAGCAATCATTTGTATAACAGATATTGGATCAATAGGAGTTCCATATGAAACTCTGTGTTGTTGAGATAATAATCTTGCTCTATCAACTAAAACTCTAGCATCTGAAGCAATTCCCGCAGCAGTTGCCATAACATGCTCATCAACTTCGAACACTTTCATAGCAGATTCAGGAGCAATTAAATTATCTCTAATTCTTTTATCTGCAACAATTATTACTCCATCTTTACAAACAACTCCTACGCTATTGCTTCCAAGCTTCACAGTTTTCTCAGCATATTCAACTTGAAGCAAATGTCCTTCCGGAGAGAACATAGTAGCTGCTCTATCATATCCCATTGCTTGATGTTGCATTTCTGTTGGCATATCCATATTGTTTTCCTTATTGATAAAAATCTCTTTTAGATAATTGTCTTGAGAATGAAGTCTATTTAAAATTTACTATGTTTAATTCGTTCTCTTTATAGCATCTCTATATAATCTAAAAAAATTAAATATAGCACTTCTAATTGGATCATCCCCGATAAAAGTTATTTCAGATTCTTGAGTATCGGAATTAAATTCTAATTCTAATCCAAATTCTCCCCTAAAGTTGTAGTTTGTGTACATAACATTTCCATGATCTAATCCCTCTTCAACAAAATGTGGGTCTCTTCCTAAATTTTCTAAGAATTTAGTAAGGTCATAAATTACAAAGTCTGCAAAATCATAAGGTCTACAGATATCTACAGCAGGTCCTGAATACATTGAATTTCTACAGCTTTTGTTCATAAATTTTCTAAAAATTGTCTGTTTTTAAGTCTATTTATTCAATCCCTTCAATGTTCCAGAAATTCTCAAAACTTTAAGTTCATCTTTAGAAAGAGAGAAAGCAGCTTTTACACTATTAAGTGCCTTATTATTAACGCAAAGAACAACCTCATCTGAAACTTCAGATACGAAGATAGGAGAAGCTTCCGCCCACCCAAGAACTCCTATAAATTCAAGTATTGCATTCTCTATAGCCTTTCTAGTTCCTCTGATAAGAATGTATCTCTTACTCTCTCTTGCTGAAGGTCTTAGCTTCAACATTCAGAGCACCTCATGACCTACTATCTCATTAGTCTTAATTCTAAGCATATTACTTTCAAGAGCAAAACCTAAACCTTCCGCTCCTCCCACTTTGAAATTAGCCATTCCTATAACTTTTCCATCCTTGTCTACTAAAGGACCTCCAGAGTTTCCAGGATTTAGAGTAACGTCTGTCTGTATATAAGCTGCCAGACCATTAGGGCCTTCTCTATCTAAGGCAGAAACTATTCCTTCTGTAACTGTAAATGAAAGCCCTAGTGGATTTCCTATTGCTATTGCTTTTTGACCTATAGAAACAGAATCAGAATCTGCAAGTTCAAATCCTTCCAAATTTCCGGAAATTCTCAGAACCGCTAAATCTGCTAAAGGGTCTGTTCCAACAACTTCTGCAGTGTAAATTTCGTTGCTGTAAGTTTGAACTTGAATTGCAGTGCTACCATCAATAACGTGATTGTTAGTCAATATATATGCCCCATTAGCAACAACAAAACCTGTTCCTGCAGATATATCAGTTGTAACAGTAACTACTTTTTTAATCGCATCTTCAATTATAACTGATAAGTCTTGCTGAGTTGACTTAAGCAAATCTATCTGACTTTCAAAATCACTTCTTTGTTGAGATATAGACCTTACAATTTCTCCAATTTGATACTGGTTTTCCTGCCTTATGCTTCCCAAAGAACCCTTAATTTCTTCTTCAAAAGAATTTTGTTGAGCTATTAGTTTAGCTGATTGAGAACTAACAAATGTAAAAGAAACTAATTGTACAATGAGGAGAAGTATAACTGCTCCATACAAGACATTAATATGATGCTCCATCTTTTGAAATTATACAATCCCTCTATATTTATATCTTTCAATAATTTTCCAGCACAATAAATCTTATAATGAGTTTATTTCTAAATAATAAATGGCAGATAGAAATACTTTGAAAAAGACAATAGTTGAAGGAGTGGTAGAAGAAAAAAAAGATTGGAGATCATTAGAAGAAATATGTAGGCCTGTTAGTCAAGTTCCATCTGGAGAAGTTGCAAGAGCAATAGGAGAGTTAACTTCTGAAGGAGTCTTACCAGTTAAACCTAGCGTTCAAGGTTATGGTTTTGGTTATAATCATACTAAAGCTAGAGAAAAAGGTTATGTATAATTCTCGCAAACCATTATAAACTTATACCTCAATATTCCATTATGTTAAAAATTCATGCAGTTGGAGGATTTAGCGAAGTAGGAAAAAACATGACTGCTGTAGAGTGCAATGATGATGTAACTCTATGTGATGCAGGACTTTTCATTCCGGCTTTAGTAGGAGTGAGTGAAAAAGAAAAAATTCCAACAGAACAAGGAATGAGAAATATAGGTGCTCTTCCAAATGATCATTATTTAGATGAAAAAAATCTTAGAAATAAAGTAAGATCTATAGCAGTTTCACACGCACATCTTGACCATGTTGGAGCAGTCCAATATATAGCTCAAAGATACAAAGCTCCAGTTTCAGGAACTCCTTATACTACAGAAGTTCTAAAAAAACTTCTTCCAGAAAGAGGAATAAGAAATCCAATCCATACAATAAAATCAAATGGTTTTGCAAATATAAATGGCAATCAAAAATACAAAGTCGAGTTTGTTCATATGACTCATTCAACTTTACAATGTGCCTTAGTTGCAGTTCACACTCCAGACGGAGTTGTTCTATATGCTAACGATTACAAATTAGACGACACTCCTGTAATAGGGGATAAACCAAATTATCAAAGATTAAAACTGATATCAAAAGAAGGAGTAAAAGCATTAGTTGTAAATTGTTTATATGCTCATTCAGAAAAAAAGACTCCTTCAGAATCTCTAGCAAGAGATTTAGTAAAAGATAAGTTTCAAGAGTTACAAGGAAGTAAAGAAGGATTGATAGTAACAACATTTGCTTCTCATATCGCTAGATTAAAATCAATAGTAGACTTTGGGCAGAAGCTTGATAGAAAAATAGTATTCATAGGAAGAAGTTTGGCAAAATATGTCTCGGCAGGAGAGACAATAGGTCAAGTTCCTTTCAAGAATAAGATAATAATGGCAACTTACAAAAAACAAGTAGAAAAAACTCTTAGAATGGTTGAGGCAAATAGAGATAAGTATCTTGTAGTTTGCACAGGTCATCAGGGAGAGAAAGGCTCAGTATTAGACAGGATGTCTAGAAATCAACTTCCTCTTAAAATACACCAAGGAGATAATATAGTCTTTTGTTCAAAAACAATTCCTGCTCCAGAAACAATCGCCTCCAAAGCAGAATTATTGAAAAGATTAGGAGAATTCAAACCATCTATAACTGAAAATCTTCATGTCTCAGGACACGGTTCAAGAGAAGACTTAATGGAATTAATCAAACTGACAAATCCTGAAAATGTAATTCCTTCACATGGAGACCATGCTAAAACAATACCTGGGATGCATGTTGCAGAAGATATGGGTTACAAAAAAGGTTATAATGTTCACTTACTTTCTAACGGAGAGTCAATAAAAGTAGCATGAGGGATGATATAGTAGGGATGCTGAAGAATGCCATTGATCATGGTGGTAACCTCCAAAAAGTAGCTCAGTCTTTAATCAATTCAGGTTATCCTATGAAAGATGTTAAGGAAGCCTATGACTACGTAATGACTGCTAATCCAGAACTAGTAGCTCAACAACAGAAACAAGTTAATCAATCAACTCCTCAAATGCAAATTAGTTCAAATGTTCAGTTAGAACCTGGACAAAATGCGAAAGTTCAAAGCACTCAACAACCTCAACAAAATCAATCTTCGAGTATTCAAGTTCAATCTTTACAACAACCTCAACAAAAACCACAAATGCCTCAACCCCCTCAATATAAAGCACCATTAATGTCCACAATTCCAGCACAGTTTTCTAAGCCGAAACCTCTTCCTTCTCAGAAAATTAATCCTCCGGGAGTAGGCAAGATATTGGTTTTAATATTAGTTTTATTACTTTTATTACTAGCTTTAATCTCTGTAATAGTCTTTAAAGAGGACATTCTTGACGTATTAAGTCTATGAGCCTAGTATACCAACCAGAAGAAGATTCTTATTTATTAGAAGAAGTTGTAAGAAAGTACTCTAAAAATAAATCTGTCTTAGATATATGCACTGGTTCCGGAATACTAGCAAAAGCTGCTCTCGAAAGCGGAGCGAAATCAGTTACAGCAGTAGATATAAACAAATCTGCTTTAGACTCAATAAAAGAAGAAAAAATAAAAAAAATCCGAAGCAGTTTATTTCAAAAAGTAAAGGGAAAATTTAACTTAATAGTATGTAATCCTCCGTATCTTCCAAATGACTCTAAAGAAGACGAAGAAAGCAGATTAGCCACAACAGGAGGAGAAGATGGAGATGAATTCATTCTCAAGTTGTTAGATAATGTGAAAAAGCACATGGATAAAGATAGCATCTTATTGTTGTTAGTTTCATCTTTGACACCTATAGATAGAATAAATAAAAAACTTGAAAAAGAAAAATTAGTTTCAAAAATAGTCGCAAGAAAGAAAATATTCTTCGAAGAATTAGATGTCTTAGAGATAAAGAATATTTAAATAATCAAATTTTTGAAGGCTTTCATGGATGAAAGAAAATTCGCAGAACTAGGACAACCAAAGAGCTTTAAAGAATATGCAAAGTTAGATCCTACAAGATTTGAATTTTCATCTTTTGGTAGCCAAATAGAAAGACTAGCTCAAGCATGGCACGGACAAGGAGAATTCTCTCAAAAAATTCTTGGCTGTATGGGTCTAGCTCCATTTGTAGGGAATTTAACTGCAAATGATTATTCTACACACCCAGAAGTTGTTCTTTACACTCAAAGTGAAATAATGAATCATCCAATTCTAGGAGAATTGCTCGGAACCGATTCTTTATTAGACTTAGCAGGAATGTTAACTAAAGGATACAAAGGTGGTTTAAGGATATCTACTCAATTCAAGAGAGGACATCCACACCCAGAGTTTATCGTTCCAGCATTAGGTACTAAAGATAGAAATTTAGTCTTTCATTTAGACAGATGTGGTAGCGCAGAAGCATATTCTTTTCTTTTTGAAAAGAAACAATATGCTGATTCTAGGATGGGCAAATAGTATGAAATCTTATTACTTAGAAGTTTTGGAAAGAGGAGAAGATCTTGACAGAATGTTAGAAGCATTTCCCTATAGAATGTCATCTCATATGGATTTATCAGATGAGGATATGATTATCATAGGTATTGAAGATCCAAGATATGTAGCATTTGGAAATTCAGATTAAAGCTCACTACAACAATACCTATAAACTAACTATATGACAAAATTTCATGAAGTTCGGCCATCTGGCAGACTGTCATCTAGGCGCTTGGAGATATCCAGAATTACAACAATTGAATTTTGAAAGCTTCAAGCAAGCACTGGATACATGTAAAAAAGAGAAAGTTGATTTTATTCTTATAGCAGGAGATTTGTTTGATTCTCCTTATCCACCAATAGAAACTATAAAAGATACATTTGACGAGTTTCGTAAATTAAAAGAGTCAAATATTCCAGTATTCTTTATAGCAGGAAGCCATGATTATTCAATTTCAGGAAAGAGTTTTCTTGATGTAATGGAAAAGTCTGGTTTTGGAATAAATGTTTTCAAGTCGGTAGAAAAAGATAATTCTATAATTTTAGAGCCTACAATATGTAAAGGTGCTGCAATATACGGATATCCTGGTAAGAAAACAGGCCTTGAAGTTTATGATATTCCAAAAATAAAATTACAAGATGCTCCTGGAATGTTCAAGATATTAATGCTTCATACTACTATGAAGGATGCACTCCCAAATTTAGATATTCCCTCAGTAAATAGAGAAAGTTTACCAAAAGTAGATTATCTCGCTCTAGGCCATTTACATTTGCAATATGAAAAAGGTAATGCCGTATACGGAGGTCCAATTTATCCAAATAATGCTTCTGAGTTAGAAGATTTGAAATATGGGACTTTCTATATAGTCGACACAAACAAAGAAGCAAAAAGACACAGTATCAAATTAAAAGACGTTTTAGTCCTAGATTTAGAAATAACAGACTCTTTAATTGGAACGGAGACAGTCATTGAAGAATTGAAGAAACATCCATTAAAAGATAAGATTTTAATTTTAAAACTGAAAGGAATTCTTGAAAGGGGAAAAATAACAGATATTAATTTTAATAAAATAGAAGAATTCTCCAGAAAACAAAGAGTGTTTTCATTCATGAAAAATACTACGAAACTTTCATTCCAAGAAGTAGAAGTAGACTTAAGTCCTAAAACTGAAGACTATGAAAAAGAAATAGTTAATAACTTCTGCGAAAAGAATCCTCATTCATTAAACAAACACATTCAAGTCCTTTTATCAATTCTAAATCTAGAGAAAAAGGAAGACGAGACTTCAAGGGTCTTTGAAGATAGATTATTTTCAGATTCTAGGAAGGTTTTGAATCTATGATAATTAGAAAAATAAAGCTCAAAAATATCCGAAGTTATAGAGAAGAAGAAATTGCTTTTCCAGAAGGAGCGGTTCTCTTAGCAGGTGATGTTGGTTCAGGAAAGACCTCAATACTTCTAGCAATAGAATATGCCTTGTTTGGATTACAACCTGGACAAAGAGGTTCATCTCTTTTATCAAACGGAGAAGATTATGGAGAAGTGTCCTTAGAGTTTGATGTAAATGAAAATAAAGTAATTATAGAGAGGGGTCTAAAGAGAAGTTCAAAATCTATTAATCAAGATTATGCTTCCATAACCATAAATGGCTCAAGATTCGAATCATCTGTTACAGAAATAAAACTAAAAATTCTAGAGTTGCTTAACTACCCTCTAGACTTTGTAAGAAAGAACAATCTTCTATATCGTTTTACAGTATATACTCCGCAAGAAAAAATGAAAGAGATTATGCAGGAAGATGCGGAGGTTAGACTAGATGTGCTAAGGCATGTATTCGGAATAGACAAGTATAAGAGAATTCAAGAAAATGCAACTAGATTAGCAACAATATTAAGAGAAGAATCGAGAGAATTACAGGCAGAAGCAGCTGTAATCGATTCCAGAAAAAGCGATTTGGAATCTAGCTTAAAATTCATCAATATGGTCGAATCAAAAGTCTCAATTAAGCAGGAAGAAATAAAAAAAGTTAAAGAATTAAGAGAACAAAA
>CAYMJZ010000008.1:0-15185 GCA_964391445.1 Candidatus Woesearchaeota archaeon | reverse complement strand
CAGATAGAACCTGAAACAAAAGTAAAATTAACTGAAAAAACAGGAGAAGCTGAATTCCGCATCGTAGAAGGAAGCGATGAATTTGTGCAATTGCAAGCTCTATTAGCTTCTTTCGTCCTAGCAGGCAGCAAAGAAGAAATATAATGAAAGCATCAAACTTCGCAGAGAAATATAGGCCATCAATAGTCCAAGACATAATAGGTCAAGAGCAAGCAATTACAGATACTCAAAAATTTCTTAAAGAATTCCCTAAAAAGAAAGGTCTAATATTACACGGCCAATCAGGAACAGGAAAAACAACTTTAGTCCATGCAATAGCTAAAGAACACAATTTAGACATATTTGAGTTAAACTCCTCAGACTTAAGAAACAGGCTAAAGTTAGAAGAAATACTAAAACCAGCAAGCGAACAACACAGCCTATTCAAATCAGGAAAGATACTTTTAATGGATGAAGTAGATGGAGTAACAGGGACAGATATAGGAGGAGTTCCTGAACTAATTAGAATTCTAGAAAAATCAGCACACCCTATAATCATGACAGGCAATGATATCTGGGACTCAAAATTTTCAGACCTAAGACCAAAATGCAAATTAGTGGAAATGAAGCCTCTTTCAGTTGAAAATATTGTAAAAGTATTACAAAGCATTCTAAAAAAAGAAAACATCAATGAAAACGTGCACTATCTGAAACAAATAGCAATTAAATCTCAAGGAGACTTAAGAGCTGCAGTAAATGACTTACAAACCTATGTTCTAAGTGATCAAACAAATGTAGATTTCTTAGAAGAAAGAAGTAAACAAGATACAATATTTAACATCTTAAAAAAATTATTCCAACATAGACAAGACAATCTCAATCTATTTGACACAACAAAAATGTCTCTTGATGAAATATTACTTTGGATAGAAGAAAACATACCTAGAGAATACAAAGGAAGAGCCTTGGCAAAGGCTTATCTTGCATTGGCAAAAGCAGACATTTTCAGAGGAAGAATATATAGACAACAATTCTGGAGATTTTTAATATATCAAAATATCTTTCAATCTGCAGGTATAAGCTATGCTAAAGACAAACCTAAAGCGAGTTTTACAAAATACGAAAGACCTCAAAGAGTTCTAAAGATATGGCTTAATAACAGAATTATGTCTAAGAAAAAGACGATAGCTCAAAAATATGCCAGGTATGTTCACTGCAGTACAAGTAGAGCAATGCAAGATTTCCAAATAATAAAAAAGATAATTTCAAGCAATCCAGAGATCGCAAAAAACCTTAATTTAGGTGACGAAGAAATGGATTTTATTAAGAAGTAAAATTCTCTTCAACTTTCTTCCAATTAACTATATTCCACCAAGCTTCAATATAATCTGCACGCTTATTTTGATATTTCAAGTAATATGCGTGTTCCCATACATCTATTACAAGCAAAGGCTTTTTACCAATAGTCAAAGGTGAATCCTGATCTTTAGTATTAATTATCTCAAGCTTACCACTTGATAAAACGAGCCATGTATATCCAGATCCAAAGAGTTTAGTTGCAGAATCTGTAAATTGTTTCTTAAATTCATCAAAACTTCCAAAGTCCTTATTTATCTTTTCAACAATCTTTCCCTTAGGAACAGACTTAGAATGAGGGGCCATGCATTCCCAAAATACATTATGATTAACATACCCTCCTCCAAAATTACGAATAGCTACTTGAATATCCTTAGGCATAGAATCCAAGTCAACAAGTAATTCTTCAACTTTCTTTTCAGACAAAGCAGGGTGATTCTCCAAAGCAACATTCAATTTATCACAATATGTCTGATGATGTTTAGAATAGTGTATTTCTACAGTTTTAGCATCCATATAAGGCTCTAAAGCGTCATAAGAGTAAGGTAATTTAGGCAGAACTTGTTTCTTCATATAAAAATGCAGTAAAAGCACTATATAAAAATTTGTAGATTATATTTCACGAATCTTTTTGAACAAAAAATAGAATACTATGAAGAACAAAAAGAATGAAACTACCATTGCTCCTGTAAAGAGCCAAAAGAAAGGAGTTACAAGAAACAATCCTCCAAGACCTGGAGAGAACATTATAGAATCGTTATAATAAGTTATTATCAAAAGCGACATAAACATCAAATTGAGCAAGAATATGTGAAAAGCCTCCCTTCTAATAAAGTCTCTAATCATGAAAACATATATTTAATCCAATTTATAAATATGAATACATAAAAAGTAGTATGTCTTATGATATAATATTAGGAAGAGACAATTCAGATAAAAAGAAGTTTGGAAAATCAGGCCTGATACATATAGGAAAGGGTTATGTTACTATGGGGAACTACACATCAATGTCTAATAATATATTTTTAGATGTGGCAAGATCCCATGTAATTCTAGTGGCGGGAAAAAGAGGGAGCGGAAAATCATACACTTTAGGAGTAATAACTGAAGAAATAGCAAACTTGCCCAAAGAATTAGCAAGAAACATTGCTCCAATAATCTTTGATACAATGGGTATATTTTGGACAATGAAATTCAAAAATGAAAAAGATAAAGACATTTTAACAGAATGGAATCTAGAAGCCAGAGAATCTCCACTAAAAGTTTTTGCTCCGATAGGAAAGCTAGAGGAATACAAAGAAAAAGGAATTCCTGTAGATGAACCATTCGCTCTAAAAGCCTCTGAACTAGATAGTGAAGATTGGATAATTACCTTCAATCTGTCAATGACTTCTCAAGAAGGCGTTTTAATAACAAATACGATAGCAAAACTCAAAGATGAATCTGACAATTTTACCATTCAAAACATAATCAAAGAAGTAAACCATACTCATAATGTATCTCAAGAGACAAAAAATATAGTTTCTTCTTTATTCCAAGCAGCAGAAAGCTGGGGAATATTCTCAAGAACAGAAGAAGGAACAGAAATAACTGACTTGGTAAACGCAGGAAAAACAACGGTAATAGACTTATCAGTTTACAGCTCAATAGGTTCATTCAATGTTAGAGGATTAGTAATAGGCCTAGTAAGCAAAAAATTATTCAATGAAAGAATAAACGCAAGAAAAAAAGAAGAGATTCAATCAATCCAACATGGAATAGACTATGCTAGTTACAACCCAACAAGAGAAAATCCATTAATCTGGCTTTTCATAGACGAAGCACACGAATTTCTCAAAAAAAATGAAAAAACTCCTGCAACCGATTCTTTAGTCCAAATTCTAAGAGAAGGGCGCCAGCCAGGAATTTCTCTAGTCCTAGCAACACAACAACCAGGTCAAATACACAATGATGTAATGACTCAATCAGATATTGTAATATCTCACAGAGTAACATCAAAACCAGATATAGAAGCCCTTAATCAAATAATGCAATCATATCTTCTAGAAAACATAAAAACAACAATGGACAAACTCCCGTCAAGCAAAGGTTCAGCCATAATTTTAGATGATAATTCAGAACGCATTTATCCTATGAGAATGCGTCCGAGGCTAACCTGGCACGGCGGAGAAAGCCCAATTGCAGTCAAAGGCGAATCCAGCATATAACCGTAAGCTTTTTAAACCACTCCCAAATAGTAACAATATGACAGAAAGAGAAGATTTCAGAGAATTTGAAGAAAGATCAAAATTACCAGCAATAGCTACAAAATCTGAATTAGAAAACATAGGTGCAAGGCATTTCAGAGGGGATAACTTCGAGAAGGGTGGGGTTCAATGCAGAGTTGATCAAATGCAATATCAAAAAGATAGATGGATGTATGTTTGGAAGAGAATAGGCCCAAACGCAAGAATAGAGCAAAAACCTTACCTTATACATATGGAAATAAGGCCTGATGGATATCAATATTTTGAAACAAAAGAAGAAGAAATGCTTTAATTATAAAACCTTAACGTCCGCTCTATATCTAAACTTCCTAGCACCTATATCTCCAGCCTTTACAACTCTTAATATCTTCACTTTCTTTTTAGCTTTAGAAGCTTCAGATAAAATCAATTCTTTTAGTTTATCAATCTCACTTTCAAGATAAAATCCATAATAATGAATCACACTTCCTGATTTTACAACTCTAAACGCAACGTCCAAAAAGCTATCCTCTAAGTTAGGCCTAGTCATAAATATTCTATCAAAATTTCCATGCACTTTCTTCCCATTTCCAATCACTTTCCTAACATCTCCCTGAACAACATTCACTCTTCCAATTAACTTATTACGTTTAACATTTTCTAATGCATAACGAGAACAATCCTTTCCTAGTTCAACACTATACACCTCAGAAGCTTTGGAATGTTTGGCAATTACTATAGGAAAAGGAGCTACTCCGGCAAACATAACTAGAACACGTTCACCTTTCTTAACAAAAGATGCAACATTTTTTCTCTCTTCACTTAATCTAGGAGAGAAATAACAAGTTTCGACATTTAATCTAAATTCACACCCATTCTCGCGGTAAAGAGCTTCAAGAGTTTTATCTCCAGCAAGCCACTTAGTCTTTAGAGTCCTCAATCTACCAGAGAATTTACCAACCTTTTCAAGTACAGTTGTAACACTTTTATGTTTATTCAAATAATCAACAGCAAATTTCTTTTTATTTTTATTAGAAAAATCTCTATCAAATTTAATGATAGCAATATTTCCCATAACATCATAACCTATTCTCATAACAAAAAATTAAAGTAAAAAGACTATAAAAGTCTACTTCATAGACTTAATAATTGAATCTCTTTGAGATTCTAAATTCTTAATCATTCTTTTACGAGCGCTTTCAGGCATATTAGCAGCATGAGCCTCTTCGATTTTTTTATTTATCCTGTTTATATGTTCCCACTTAGCATCAAGCTGACTAACTTTAATCTCTCTCAGATTTAACCAATTCATCAACCAAGTATCTAAGAAGAATGCATAAACTAAGGCAGTTAAAGCTCCCCATAAGTAAATGCTTGTATAAGCCTCCAAAGTAGTTGTAGCCCATAATCCAAAGTAGATAACTGCATAAAATATCCAAGCAACCTTTCTAATCAAACTATGTTCTGCTCCTTTCAAGCTACTAACAAAGTACCAATAAATCAGAAAAGGTAATATTCCTGCAACTGTAACAAATAATACTTGATACTGAACAAGAATAGTTCCTATCCAGATATAATTCAAGTTTCTAACTCCAAGCAAACCAATTATAATTGCGACTAATCTAAGAATTCCTTTATGTTTGAATCCTTGAAAGAAAGGCAAATTTCCTAATATAACTCCTACAATAATAGAAATAAGAATAAACAAAAGAGTTTTTTCAAATAATAAATATCCACTCCAATCGTATCCTCCAAGTAAAGCCCTAAACAAAGGCTCTAAATTCATTACAATTGAATCAACTACCTGTTCAGTACCATACCAAAAACCACCACCATATTGAGCACTTACAAAAGGAATTAAAACAAAAGATAAAAATGCAAAAATCCCTTTTTTCATATTATTATTAACGCTAAATGTATTATAAAGCTTTTGAAAAACTAAGATAACTTTTGATACTCTGGAAGACCAAGGCTTCTAGCGTGAGCATTGATAGAATCTATTTTAAGATTAGCAGCATTCTTTTGAACATCAGTTGGAGAAGATAAGTTAAGGAATTCATCAATGATTTTATCATACTTAACATCCAAGTCAAACTTTCTAGAAGTAGTATTTCTAGTAGCACGATTAGTATGATAAGCCTTTAAAAATGCGTTCTGGATCGTATTATCAGCAATCAATAATACGAAGCAACCAATCATTGCGATTAAATATATATTTCCAGGATTAAAACCCTTACCAGTTGGAATCAATTCCAAACCTCTATACAAATATAATCCTAAATAAACTACTGCAAGCACAAACCAAGAAAACTTTCTCAAAATTTTGTTATTCTTCATGCCTCTTTCTATAAAGAAGAAGAATCCAATTAAAGGAATAATAGATGTAAGAGCAATGGCTACAGTGCCATAAGGAAGAATTATGACGTTAATCCACTCAGCAGTAATATATCTAACAGCAAGAATAGAAGCCAGAGCAGACAGTAGTAATGCCATATTTGTCCTACCCTGTAATGGAGGGAACTGCCTCAAAGAAAGCCAAGCAGCCATAACCAAAATACCAAATATCAAAATTTTAGCAAAAAGTATCTCACCCGTTTCTGTATTTCTTCCAAGAAAGAATTTAGCAAATGGTTCCAAAATAGCATCATAAAAAGTTCCAGCACCAGTAGAAACCTCTCTCAGAATTGTACCAAAATCAGATTGAGCACTAACAAAAGATGATACCAAGAACAATGAAAACAAAAATGCAACACCTAACTTTTTCATAGTGACAAAAGTTAAAAGCAGTATATAAACATTTCTCAAAACAAAGATTTATATTGAATATTAAACAAATTGAATTATGCAAAAATCAAGAGGACTATTTGGAATATTAATAATAACTATCTTGCTAAGTTCAATAGTTCTAGCACAAACTAATTCTACAAATATAACCGGTATTGATATTAAAAGTTCAACAAGCAAATTAGACTCAAAACTAGATCAAAATGTAAAGATACCTGAGACTCTTCAAATCCTAACAAGAATAGTATTTGGGATAGGCTCAGGGGAAGAAGTCACAGTTTCTGCATTCATTCTCTTATTATTTATCTGGGCATGGATATTTGTAATTGTTGCAGAAGCTCTAAAATTAACACCTTTCTTTAAAGGAAAAACAATATGGATTGGTTCAGCAGTTATAACTATACTAATAGCTTTAACAAAAACAATATTAGAAATAGCAAGATTTTGGTTGGATATAGGGAGTTCATTCAAGTTTCTTGCAGAATGGCCTACCGGAGAGTTTGTAATATCTATAATGGGATTAATTCTCGCAATAATCTTAACATTCTTCTTAAAAGATTGGTTGGACAAAAGAATGAAAAAAATAAAGTCAGAAGAAGAAATAGATGAGATAGAAGAGGGAATAAAAATCATAAAAGAATCATCTAAAGAATTGAAAGCAAAATACAAATAATTAGATTTCCCTATCAACAAACCTTTCAGAAACTTCTTTTTGGGTAGCAGCTACAACTTTCTTAAGTTGGTTTCTATTCTCTTGTTCTTGTTTCTTTTCTCTTGATTCTTTAAACTTTTTATAATAAGAACCAACTATTCCAAAAAGTCCAATTAAGGCCATGAATAAAGAAGTCAATAGAATAAAAGAAATCAATTTCCAAGTAGTAGAGCTATTATAAAAGACAGCCGCCACTGCAAATTTACCTACATACTCATAAATTTGAGTTAAAGGAATTATAAAAAAGACAGATAAGATATAAAGAAATCTTCCTACCTTATTATTCGAGAATACTTTTATTTTTAATAAAGAATAGACTAAAGCAATCCATAGAAGAAAAGAGAAATACATCTGCATAGAGAGACTCCAATCCATTCCAAATAAGATAACGAAAAGCAGATTAATTTTAGTAAAAAAAACATCCAATCCGGAAATAACTTTACTCTTTAACAAAATCTCCTTCCACTGGTCTCCTAGAAAATTCCACTTATCTGCTTCAGTAAATTCTCTTATCTTACTTACGTTCTTCTCTAAATTTTCAGCTGCTTCCTGAATCTGTTCTCCAGCACCATCAAGTTGAGAACTAACAAAAGGTAAAACCAACAGGAATAAGCACGAAAAAACTAAAGTAATCTTAGCCATAAAAAAATCAAAACAACCTAGTTTATATAATTTAAGAAAAAACTAAAATTCATCTTTAGTAGTTCTTCCAGATTCTGTAACTTCTTTCTGAGCAGCTTTCAAAGCAGCTATTCTAGACCTTGTAACATTCCTGTAACTATCAAATCTTTCCTTAGTAATCATACCACTCATTTTTCTATTAACCCATCTTATTCCGCCAAAGACCATTATACCGCACAAGACAACTATTGCTACACTTCCCCAAATGAAAGCATTTGTACTAGATTCAGCACCAAATAAGACTTTAGAGAGTTTAAACAAAGTAAATACTCCAAACAATGTCCAAATCAATATAACTAAGACATTAGAAGAGACCTTCTTTCTAACATCTGATTCTCCCGCATTTGTAGAAGCAATGTCAAAAGTCCAAGCCATAATTATTATAGCAGGTAATAATGCTCCGATAGTAAAGCCTAAACCTGCATAAGAAGCCATGATACCCTCAAGTTCACTAGGAGTTATATATGCAAGAGCAAGAAAAGCTATAATAAATGAGAATATTGCTCCTAAAATAGGAAAGCCTCTATTCTCAGCAGTTCCATCGCCTTTGAACAAATTCTTCAAACCAGGGAAATGACCAAGAATTGACCAAACAACCATCCAAACCAAAATCAAAACTAAATACTTCACCAAAACTAAGTCTTTGAAGCTACCATCTTCCCAAGGTCTTAAGAAATCATTAATTGTTTGAGTAAACTGACTGGTTTGAGCACTAACAACACCAGCAATCAAACTAAAAAGCATAACAGAAAGAAACAAAAATACAAAACTCTTTTTCATCATCATGAAGTGAAATGAATTATCTATTATTTAAACATTTCTTATCTTTTAGAACAAACTCGTCTGCCCTTTCTTTGCCTTGATCTCTCTAATTTTAGCAATTTGATTTTCAACTCTCTCTTCAGAAAACTCATGTCTATTAACAAGAATTTCCTTGATTTTTTTCTCATCAAACTTAGGAAATGCAACTTTCTGTTTTGAAACATTTGGTTTCTTGAATATCTCAAATATCTCTCTCCAATTGAAACCTAAATCTCCATGTCTTTCAACAACATCATCAAATATTGCAACTGGATGAACTTTCTGTTTAACTAAAGCGAGAGCTTTCTTAGGGCCGATCCCTTTAACTCCTCCAGGATTAAAATCTGTTCCGACAAGTATGGCTAAACAAATAAGCTGATCTCCAGTTATTCCGAGTTGATTAATTACATTCTCAAACTCAATCATTTCAGGAGCAATGTAAACAAAACCTGAAGCAGTTTTTCTTTTTCTAGCAAGAGTTAAATTCTGAATTAATCTTGTAGCTCCTACAACTAAAGCATCATAATCTTGACTTCCCACAGCGTAAGCTTGACCATTCTTAACTAATTCAGCAGCTTGCATTTCTCCCTCTCCAGGAGCTTGAACAACTGCAACCCCCATTGCCTCAAGTAACTCCTTACTTTCAGCAATCATTTTACTATTCAATTTAATAAAACCGCGAGAGTATTTACCCATACCTTCAATATCTTCCTCTTCTAAAGCAGTTTCATATTTTTCAGCAGCCTTATCCTTAGCAGCCTGACGCAATTCATGAGTCTTTCCCTTCAAAATATGATATTCTCCATCAAAAACATAAATTAAATTAATTCCTTCAGCCATCAAAGCAATATTTCTATAAAATAAACCAGACAAATGGGAAGTAACATTACCTGAAGAATCCATTAAAGGTGTTCCATCTGGTTGTCTAACAGAAGATAAAAACTGATAAATTGCATTAAAAGCATCAACTGCAATAGTCTTTCCTTTCAAATCAGAAAAAGAAACTTCTTTTCTATTTACCAAATCACCTATTTGCAAACCCATATACTTACATCAAAGAGTTAGAATTTAAGGATTTTGATAGACTAGAATCAAAATTCTAGAAAATTAGATTTAACACTTCTAGCTTTTCCAGCTAAAGCAAAATACAAATCATGCCATTCTTCTTCAGTAGCTCCAACTTTTGGCCTCAACGAATCTGGAATAGCCCCACCCAATTTAACAACGTGACGAACTCTCTCCATATAATCTTCCCTCTCAAGACCTTTATCTCCCAATGACTTAAGATAATCTACAGCTGCTTGACTTAGAATACAAGAAGAAACATCCAAACCTGGAGAAGCAACACTACCTACATAAGAAGAGCGCCTTAAATCAGATGAACCATTAGCAAGTCTCTTGCCTTCAGAATATAGATGAGGATTTCTAGCATTACTTGGAATTCCAAGCCTATCACAAAGAACTGCATAAGACCTAGCATTGCCACTTCTAAGAGCTTCTCTCATTTTAGCATCATCTGCTACAAATCTATTTTCTTGAGTATCTTGCATGAAAATAAAAAAACAACTTACTTTTAAATCTTTCTATTTGTCTAACTTTGAAGTAACAACACTACTTAGCTTTTCTTTTTCTCATCTCTTGTAAAACCGCATCTTTTATTCCTAGATATAGAGTAAAAACCTGAGGCCCTTTTAAATTAGATAGGTCTGGAACCGGACATCCAATTCTTGAGATTTTCCCAAGTCTTGAAGAGATTATTCTATCCCCTTCTAGATTATTCTTAGGAGATCTATAAACAAACCTCTCAAGAATCCTGGAAACAGCAATGAGATCCGAATCACTCAAATCTCCAATAGAGCCGACCCTTCTTTTTTGCTCAAAACCAACTTGAGTTTGTTCAGATCCAGAAGCAGAATCATAAAGTTCGGGATTTTCTAGAGCTGAACGCCTGTAACCAAGAGCATCACAAAGAGACCTATAACTAGACCCATCTCTCCTATAAAGAGCTTCAATTCTCTGAGCTTCAAGAGTTGCTCTATCAGATACCATAAAAAACGAACAAAATAACTGCTTTTAAATTTTAGCATAGCAGAATATTAAAAAGAGGCAAATACTCAAAATAATAATGAAAGGTTACATAGTAAACATTGATTCAATATCTCAAGATGAAAAAACTTACATCCAGCTATTCGGAAGATTAGAAAATGAAAAATCATTCGCAGCATTAATACCATTTACTCCTTATTTCTACATTAGAGAGTCAGACTTACAAAAATCAAAGAATGTTCTTTCCCAAACAAAAATAGAAAAAACAAATCTATTAAACAAAGATAAAGAAAAAGTAATAAAAATATCTCATGAAAATAAAACAGAATTAACAAAAATAATCAAGGCAGTACATCAAAAAGAAGTAAATACCTATGAATCAGATTTAAGCCCAACACTGAGATATCTAATAGATAATGAAATATATAGTGTAATAGAAATATCTGGAGAAACAGAAACAGCAGAGAAAGTAGATGTTGTTTACAAAAATCCTATAATAAAACCTTCAAAAGCAAATATTCCTCTAAAAATAGTTTCATTAGATATAGAAACAGACAAAAAGTCAGGCGAATTATTTTGTATAGGTCTTTATAGCCATAATTATGAAAAAAACATAATTGTAAGTAAGGAAGAAGTAAAAAATGCTATAAATTGCAGATCTGAAGAAGAGACACTCAGAAAGTTCAAATCAGAATTGGAAAAATTAGACCCTGACATAATAACTGGTTGGCATGTAATAGACTTTGATTTAGATTATTTAAAAAAGAAATTTGAAGAACACAATCTACAATTTGATATAGGAAGAACAAATGAAAATGCAAGAATCAAAATAGAAAGCAATTTCTTTAGGTCTTCAACTGCAAAGATTCCAGGGCGTCAAGTCTTAGACGGATTAAACTTAATAAAAGACCCATTCATTCAAGAAGCTCCCTCAATAAAAAATAAAGAATTTGAATCGTATACTTTAGAAGATGTTTCCCAAGCAATGTTGGGTGAAGGAAAGCTAATCGCTGGAAAAGATAGACATGAAGAAATAGAAATATTATATAAAAAAGATAAAGAAAAATTAGTAAAATATAATCTTCAGGATTGTAAACTAGCTTATAATATTCTTACAAAAACAAAAATGCTTGATCTTGCAATAGAAAGAACTATGCTAACAGGTTTACCTCTGAACAAATTAACCGGCTCTATAATTGCATTTGATTCTTTATACATAAGAGAAGCAAGAAAAAGAGGAATAGTTTCTCCAACTTTACATTACAAACAAAAGGAAGAAAGAATTAAAGGAGGATATGTAATGGAACCAATTCCAGGAATATATGAAAATGTTTTAGTCTTAGACTTCAAGTCACTATATCCTTCTATAATAAAAACTTTCAATATAGATCCAATTTCTATGCTTGAAAAGAAAGAGAAAGGATCGATAGAGTCCCCAAATAAAGCATATTTCAAAAATGAAGATGGAATCCTTCCAGAAATAATTGAAAAATTGCATAATGAAAGAGAAAAAGCAAAAAAAGAAAATCGAGAGCTGTCTAGCTATGCAATAAAAATAATAATGAATTCTTTTTTCGGAGTTTTAGCGTCTCCAAATTGTAGATACTTTAGTTTAGATATGGCAAATGCAATAACTCACTTTGGACAAGAACTAATTCAACTAACTGCAAAAAAAATAGAGGAAATTGGTCTAAATATAATTTATTCGGATACAGACTCTGTTTTTGTAAAAATAAATTCAAAAAAGAGCTCAAAAGAATTAGGAAATGAAATTCAAAAATATATAAATGATTTTTATAACTCCTACATTAGAGAAAAGTACAACAGAAAATCATATCTTGAATTAGAATTCAAAAAGTATTACAAAGCATTTATGCTTCCAAAAGTAAGAAACGCAAAAATAGAAACAGGATCAAAAAAGAGATATGCTGGTTTAGTTGAAAGAGATGGGAAAGAAGAATTAGAGATAGTAGGGTTAGAGGCAATAAGAGGAGACTGGACAGAAGCTGCAAAAGACTTTCAAATAGAATTGTTAAATAAAATATTTCATAAAGAAGACCCAATACAATTTATAAAAGATTATATAAAAAAAATAAATCAAGGTAAAATAGATAAAAAATTAGTTTATAGAAAGTCTATAAGAAAAGACTTAGAAGAATATACTAAAACAACTCCTCCCCACGTAAAAGCTGCAAGATTGTTGGATAATTTAGAATCAAATATTATTGAATACTATATAACTGAAAATGGTCCAGAACCAGTCCAAAAACATAAACACAAGATAGACTATGAACATTATATACAAAAACAGATAAAACCAATCGCAGACACAATATTACATTTCTTTAACACAAACGTAGATGATCTTCTTAAAAACTCAAAACAGAAAACACTATTCTAGAAATCATCTAAGATTACTTACGAGCCCGCCAGTACTAATACTGCTCTTTGCAAATATAGAGCCAGACATTGCAGATAAAACATTTTTCCTTTGTTTGATAGCCTTAATTATAAGAAGAGATAATATCGCAATCATAATAGACAATATTGCTATAAGCAACCAGTAAACTGTGTTTCTAACTATATTGCTAGATCCTGATTGAGAATTCAGTGTTTGAGTACTTCCTGTCCCTCCAGATGTAGTTCCAAAAGTAGACGAGTTGAAAAGTGAACCAGTGCCTCCAGTCGAGCCACCAACACCTCCAGTAGATCCGCCACTACTTCCACCACTTGATCCTCCGCTTCCTCCGCTTCCTCCTGAACCTCCAGCAGATCCGGTGCTAGATCCTGTAGTGTTTACCACGCTGAAATTAGTTCTTCCAGTGATCCTAGTACCATTAGTAAAGTTAGCATATGCTGTAAATGTATAATTGCCTTGAGAAAGAGAACTCTGAACATGCTCAAATTCAATACCGCTGCTATCATTTATCATAGTAATATTTGTAGAACCATTATTCAAACTAAATTTAACGCTGCCATTTATTGCTCCAAGAATAACTCTAAACGTTACAGGAAATGCTGCTGTAGAATATTGTTCATTAGGGTCTGGTTCATCTATAGAAAGAGTCTGAGAACCAGGAAGAATTTGATTTACGACACTAAAGTTAACCGAAGCAGTAACGTTAAATCCTGTTGTAGAATTGGCGTATGCCTTAAAGGTATAATTCCCAACGGCTAAAGAAGTCTGAGAGTAAGTAAAGTCTCGATTATTCACCGTGTTCATTGTAGTATTTGTTAATCCATTATCTAGAGTAAACTTTACACTGCCCAATATATTCAAAGAAACATTAAATATGACTGGAAAAGTGCTCGCCAAATAAATCTCATTACTGCTTGGCTCATTTATGTTAGCAATAAGAGGAATCTGAGATGCAACTCCGCTTATTGAGTAATTTGTCCATCCAGCAACATTAAAGATAACATTTCCTGCGTTTAAGCTAGTCAAGTTAACACAAACACTTATGGGGCAGATAACTCCATCTCTAAATATCTCTGGATTGTTAAGGTTAGTCGGTAAACCGGCAAATGTAATTGTAGCAGACCTGTTCAAGTCAGGATTCAAATTAGATTTAACTTCCGCAAAATTAAATCCTGCCACAACATGATCTGTTAAATTATTTCCGATAGTAGTTAAAGGAACATTAAAAGATATCTTTGAATCTCGATTAAGATTTGAATAAACAAGATATGTGCCATTAAGTTTGTATTTTGCAAAGTGACCACCTACAAATGAAACTGAATGGTTGTAAAGTGTAGCTCCAGGGAAATAGGGAATATCAAAATCATAATATGAAGGATTACCATTTATTACATTGACATCTATAAATTCTATCACTGGGCTTGAAACGTTTGAAAGAGGTCCAGGATAGAGATATACTCCATTTCTTTGAGGAGAAGTGATATTTGTTCTAAGGATAGTATTATTTTCCGAAGAAAATGAAGCTATCCCAGCATATATCGGAGTATAAATCATATTATCATAAAGCATATTCCCATATGAAGCCCAAATAAAAATAGAGTGATTCGTGTTTATTATCAAGTTATTATACAAATTATTCTGATATGCATTAAGAAGATAAATTCCCGTAGAGCTTGCATTTGAGCCCATAATAAAATTATTATAGGCATAACTGTAATTTGTATGATGTAAAAATACTCCGAAATTTGAATTAAGAATCGTATTATTATATATTAAAGTTCCAACCGCATAATCATTTGGAGGATTCTTTCCCTTCGAGTATATTGCATACTCTGAAGCGTTAGAAAATTGGTTATCGAATATTCTATTATTGTTACCGTAAGAGATTATTCCATTACGAAGAATAGAAGGTTGAATATCACTAACATTAAAACCTTTAATAGTATTATTATCTCCAGTCAAGTTCATGACATTATAAGCCAGGCCTAAAGAACCAATAACATTGTAACCATTACCCTCAACAACAACATTAGAAGCATTAACAAGTAAACAACCCCCATAATTTATTTGTGTAAATCCTGAAGCATTCAATGTCTGATTTAAAATATAATAAGCATTATTTTGGCTTAGTATTCCACAAGAGCTGACATTTATTGCATTAGAGGGTACAGGTTGTAAAAGC